>JAEURL010000030.1 GCA_016789165.1 Anaerolineales bacterium
CGCGCAGGCCCAGGGTTTCGCGGACATTCAACAGGCTTTCGCGGCCCTGCAGCTGGGCGAGGGCACCCTGGTGTCTGACCCCCAGACGCCACAGGAGTGGTACAGCAACGCCCGGCTGTACCAGCTGCGCGGCGACACCGCCAACGCCATCACGGCCTACGAGGGCTATCTGCAGTTCAACCTGGAATACGTGGACCCGCTGCTGGAATACACGGCCCTGCTCAAAGCCACCGAGGGCATCGCGCGCGCGCGCCAGAAGCTGAGCGATCTGCTCAACCAGCACCCGGACAACCGCGCCCTGGACCTGGCCGTGGCGCGCCTGCTGGATACGCCGGCCGAGCGGCTGGAGCGCCTGACCGTCCTGGCGGCCCGCGCCGCGCAGTTCGGCCCGGTCTTCAACGAGCTGGGCGAGGAGTACACGCGCGCCCTCGGCGCGACGGCCACCCAGGACCTGGTGCAGAAGCAGACGGAGGCCTTCACCGCGCTGCTCAAGCTGGAGGAGCAGCAGCTCTTCACGCGCTTCTACATCGACAAGGCCCAGGCCGAGGAGCGGCTGGAGGCGGCGCGCAAGACCCTGGCTGCCTTCGCCGGCGCGCAGACCGCTCTGAGCAAGATCCAGATCGACATCACCCACTACTACAACGGGACCCAGTTCGTCTTCGTCTTCGCCGAGGCCAGCACGGCCCAGCAGATCCTGTTCAGCTTCGACGATCCCGAGCCCAAGACCGACACCGGCCGCAACTCGGCCGGCTTCCCCAACATCCTCATCCAGCCCCTGCTGCTGCCGCTCGGCGAGCACACCCTGTACATGCGCTACGTGGACGCCAACGGCGTGGCCAGCCCCGTCTACAGCCAGGCCTTCCGGGTGGACCCGGTGGCTGTGCTCTTTCAGCAGCTGCCGCCCGATTTCTCCACCAACCTGATCCCGGGCACCTTCACGGTCGGCATTCTGGGGGCCAAGATCGAAGACGCCGTGCCCTACACCTACCAGTACAGCGTGGACTCCCCCGCGCTCGACCAGACGGTGGACGGCTTCGCCATCGCCACGCTCCAGGTGACGGGCCTGACGCCGGGCGAGCACGTGCTGTACATCCAGGCCACGCCGGCCGGCGGAGCGCCCACCGCGCTGGTCGAGTTCCCGTTCACGGTTAAGTAGCCCCCTGCCCGCGCCACCCTAGGTCACCGGCCGGCCGGCCAGCCCTGCGCTGCCGGCCGGCTCTTTTTTCGGCCGGCTGACCAGAGATTCGGCGCGCCCGGCTCCGGACGCCGCCGGCCCGAAGAATTACAACCAAAGCGGTCGGCTTCCCAATTGAAATTCGCGAATCACGCTGACCGGCCGAATAAATCTTGACGGCCGGCTCCAATCAATGCTACAAGATTCACAGCGGGGGTGCTGGTCCCCTTCCATTTCCATTCCGGCCCGTTCCCATAGCCTGTCTGCCTCGGTGCCCACGCACCGCTCATCCACCCTTCCCCTCCGGAGGCCCCTATGCCCGAGCGCAAAAAGATGACCCTGCCGATGCTCTTCAAGAAGGCCCAGGACGGCCTGCCCCTCACCTGGCTCACCTGCTATGACTATCCCACCGCGTATCTGCAGGACCAGGCCGGCGTGGACATGATCCTGGTGGGCGACAGCCTGGGCATGACCATGCTCGGCTACGACAGCACCCTGCCGGTGACCATGGACGATATGATCCGCCACACGGCCGCCGTGCGGCGCGGCGCCCCGCACGCCTGGGTGATCGGCGACATGCCCTACATGAGCTACCAGCCGAGCGTGGAGACCGCCATCCGCAACGCCGGCCGTTTCATGGCCGAGACCGGCTGCGACTGCGTCAAACTGGAAGGCGGGGCGGAGATGGCCGACCGCGTGGCCGGCATCGCCCGGGCCGGCATCCCCGTCATCGGCCACCTGGGGCTGACCCCGCAGAGCGTGAGCGCGCTGGGCGGCTTCCGCCTGCAGGGCAAGAGCGCGCTGCAGGCCAAGAAAATCCTGGACGACGCCAAAGCCCTCGAGCAGGCCGGCGCCTTCTGCATCCTGCTGGAGCTGGTGCCGGACCGGCTCTGCCAGCTGATCACCCAGCGCGCCAAGGACTGCCTGATCATGAGCCTGGGCTCCGGGCCGCACGCCCACGGCCAGCTGCTCATCTACCATGACGCCTTCGGCCTGTACCCGCGCTTCAAGCCGCGCATGGCCAAGGTCTTCGCCGACGCCGGCGCCGTGATCCGGGCCGGCCTGGAAGACTACGTGCGGGAGGTCACCGAGCACACCTTCCCGCAGCCCGAGAATTGGTTCGGCATGCCGGACGAGGCCTACGCCGAACTGCTGCAGCTGCTGGAGTAACCACCATGACCACCGATCTGCGCGCCCGCCTGGCCATCCCGGCCGACCGCCTGACAGCCCTGAACGCCCTGCTGCTGGACCCGGACACGGCCCTCGTCAGCGATCTGCTGGCGGTGGTGGCGAAGTACGGTTCGCCGGCTGAGATCAACCAGCGGGCGGCCGAGGCCGGCCAGCTGCCCAATCTGCTCAAGCAGGTGGCGGCCGCCCAGCCGGCCTATCTCCCGGACCTGGAGTGGCTGGCCGAGCAGCGCGACCGCCGCGCCTTCATCTCAGTCGCCGACTACCGCCGCGCCGTGCTGGGCGAGCGGGCCGCGGCGCTGCCGTTCAAGGACGCCTCGGCCGTCACACTGGAGGTCAGCGCCCTGCAGTATTTCCCCTGGCTGATCACGGCCGCCCGCCAGGCCATCGCCGGGCGCACGCTCATGCCCGGCCGCTACATCCAGGTGCGCAAGATGAAGGAACAGGCCGAGGACGGCGATCTGCCGGCCATCCTGGCCGCGCTGCAGATCGTGGGCGCCAGCCACGTGGCCACCCTGGACACCAAGGGCACCGACGGGTCCAACATCCACCTGGGCGGGCCGGCCACCATCACCGGTTACTTCGGCGGCGTCGGGGAGCCCAACCACTACCCGCTCAAGTGGGCGGACGAATTCCTGCACTACTACACCACCTACGGCGTGCGCCAGGTGCTCAACCTCAACCCCGGCACCGTGCTGGTCGGCTATCTGCTGCACCGGCTGGGGATCGATATCGAGTTCAAGATCTCGGTCTTCATGGGCAACGACAACCCGTTCGCGGCCCTGTGGACCCTGGCCGGCGCCAAGCTCTTCGCCCGCGACGACGGCACCTCGCCCCTGATCGGCTTCAACTGGAGCAACTCGGTCAATAACCAGACCCTGCACACCACGGCCCAGGTGCGCCGGGCGCTGGGCTTCGAGCAGAACGTGCGCTTCGAGCACCACATCACCGAGACCTGGAAGAGCATTGTGCGCCAGCCCTACAACCGGCGCGCGGAATTGCTCGACCTGGCCGAGGACGTGGCCAATATCTCGGCCAAACACGAGGGCGGCGACCCGGAGGTGGATCAGGCCCGGCCGCACCCCTCCGATATTCTGGATTACTTCCGCGATAAGGCCGAGGTGATCGCCAGCGGCGACTGGGAGGCCCTGCAGCTGAACTTCCTGGACAAGGTGGCGGCCGCCAATGCCACGGCCCGCGCCCTCACCGAGCGCGGCTTGAGCTTCGTGGCCGCCCAACACCTGCACTGCTGAGCGGCGCCGCACCGCCCGCACACGGAGAACGAACAGCGCGACCCGGGTTAATCCGGGTCGCGCTGTTTTGAGGCGGGCTGGGCCGGCGCTGGCTTTCGCTGGCCGGCCTCAGGCCCAGCGCGGAATGCGCTCCAGGAATTGCGCCGCGCCCAGCTCCCGGCACAGGCGCTTGAGGCGCGGCTGCGCGCCGCGCCAGCGCAGATCGGCCAGCTTTTCCCGCAGCGGCACATCGGTCCGCAGCGTCGCCAGCTGCCGGTACAGGCGCACCTCGGCCTGGTGCGCCTGGAGGCTCTCCGCCAGCCGCTGGGACCGCGCGGCGCCCAGGCCCCAGGCCGCCGGGTCGGCCGGGATGGCCTCCAGGTGCTCGTAACGGGCCAGCACCCAGGCGGCGGATTTCGCCCCCCACCCCGGGACGCCCGGATAACCGTCGGCGGCGTCTCCCACCAGGGCCAGCCAGTCCGGGATGGAGGCCGGCCGGACCCCGTACTTCGCGAGCACCGCCGCCTCGTCGTAGACAATCTCCCGGCGCCGGTCCCAGCACACCACGCGCTGTCCCGTGACCAACTGGGCCAGGTCCTTATCCGGCGAGCAGATCACGATCTGCTCAACCGTGCGCCGGCCCTGGAACCGCCGGGCCGCCGTCGCCAGGGCATCGTCGGCCTCGAACTTCTTCATCGGCCAGACCACCACCCCCAGCGCGGCGGCGGCCCGCTCCGCCAATGGGAACTGGGCCAGCAGCTCGGCCGGGACGCCGGCGGCGGTCTTGTAGCCCGGATACAGATCGTTGCGGAACGACTCGATGACCGAGTCGAACGCGCACGCCACGTGGGTGGCCCCGGATTTCGTCAGCAGCGCCAGCAAGCTGTTGAGCAGGCCCAAAGTGGCGCCGACCTCGCGGCCATCCGGGGCCTTGCGCGGCGGCGCGCCGAAGAAATTGCGAAAAAGCTCGTAGGTGCCGTCGACCAGATGGATGTGCATGCGCCCTTGCCCTTCCTGTGCGAAACCGATGGTTGGCCGGCCGGGGCTGATCATACCGGGGGTCGTCCAAATTGCCCACGCCGGCCCGGCCACCCGGGAACCGGCGCGCCGGCCTCCTGGGACTATAATGACCGTTGCCGACCGGCGGCCGCACCGCTCAACGGCCGCGGCCCTCTCCGCCGCGGCCCCGGAACCAGCTCCAGCGCCGAACCGGCCGGCAGCCTGGAAAGCACCCCTCATGACGTCCGAAGCCACCCGCTTGTTATCGGCCCAGACCGGCGCCCAGCAGACGATGTCGGCCTGGGCCAAGGTGATCGACGCGCGCGAGGCAGTGCCGGCGGCCTACCGCCCCGCCTACGACGAGGCGGTGGGGAATGAGCCGGATCTGCCATTCACGGTGTGGGCGCCGGCTCTGCCCGGCCTGCGGCGCCCGACCACCGAGAAGCTGCTCTGCGCCGTGCGCGATACGGTCTACGTGTGGGAAAAGCTCGGCGGGCAGGTGACGACGACCGCTTACCCATTCGACGCCATCTCGGACCTCGAAACCGGGAACATCCTGCTGTTCTCGTGGATCACGCTCGGCGGCGTGACGACGGCCGGGACCAGCGCCGCCACCACCATTGAATTTAACACCGCCACCAGCCGGCACTTCGCCTGGCTGGTCAACCGGCTGCGGCCGGCGCCACGGCCGCTGGACGAGCCGGCGCGCCAGCGGGAGGGCGCCCGGCTGGATTTTCTGGCGGCCGACAGCTTCAAGTTCATGAGTTTTGGGCGCGCCAGCCTGGGGCCGGGCGCGCACCTGCACAGCCTGGTCTGGCAGCCGCCGCGCTGGCAGCCGGCCCTGCAGATCGGCGGCTGGACCCTGACGCGTTCGCTTTCGCTGGGCCGGCTGGTCCTGCTCACCGATCAGGAATTGATCGTGATCGAGGATGACGAGCGCAGCCGCACCGACAAGGGCGTGCGCTACGGCGGCAAGTGGCGCTATCTGGCGCTGGACCATATCGGCGGGGCCGAGCTATCCGAGCCGGCCGCCGGCCAATTGGTGCTGTCGCTCAGCCTGGTGCCGGGCGGGCGGCGCTGCGAGCTGCGGTTCCCGGCCGCCCACCAGGCGGAGCTGGCCGAACTGCTCGGCCGGCTGGCGGCTCGGCCAAGCGTATCCCCGCCCGCCGGCTGACCTCCGCGCGGCCGGCGGGGCTCAGGCCGCCGCCGGGTCGGTCTGCGGGCCGGCCGCCGCCGGCGTGAGCCAGGCTTCGGCCGCCCCCAGGTGGTCGGCGTCGCCGATCATGGCGATTCGGTCGCCGGCCTCAAACACCGTCCCCGATTTGGGGTTGGGCAGCAACTGCCCATCCCGGAAGATCGCCACCACCGAGACGCCGGTCTGGGAACGGATGTCGGCTTCCGCCAGGCTGCGTCCCACCAGGGGGTGGCCGGCCGTCAGCTGCGCCCACGACACTTCAATGCCCTGGGCGGCGTTGAGCAGCTGCTGCA
>JAEURL010000049.1 GCA_016789165.1 Anaerolineales bacterium
AGAACGAGCTGACGCACGTGATCAGGTTCAGGGCGATGAAGATGCCGCCGCCGCTCAGCACGGCCAGGACCAGGTAGAGCGGGAGCAGCGGGGTCCAGGCCAGGTGCAGGCCGGCCAGAGCCGTCCCCAGCAGCACCGCGCCCACCAGGAAGTTGCCCACGCCGTCGTAGCAGAAGCGGTCGGCGATCAGGTGAAAGAGCGGGTCCAGCGGGCGGACCAGGAAACGGTCGAACTGGCCGGTGCGGATGTAGATGCGGCCCACCGTCCACAGATTGTCCGCGAACATGTGGTTGATGGACTTGGCCAGCGTGATCAGGCCGTAAATCAGCAGCAGTTCGTAGAAGCCCCAGCCGTTGAAATCCGGGATCTGCTGCATTACCACCCAGACGGTCAGCAGGTTGGCGGCCTGCATCATGATCGTGGACGAGGCGCCGATGATGAAGTTGGCGCGGTACTCGGCGTAGCTCTTGAACTGCTGGAGCAGGAAGGCGCCGTACAGGTCGAGGTAGCGTCGCATCTCAGCCGCCCTGAACCGTCACTTTGCGGACGGCCACGCGGAAAAAGAGCTGGGAGACCACGCCCAGGCCGATCACCCAGGCCAGCTGGCCCAGCCAGGTGGCCGGCGCCTCGGCCACGGGCGTGATGCCGCTCAGGAAGTTGAGCGGGATGGCCAGCGACTGCGCGAACGGGATGGCCAGCACCAGCGTCCGCAGCCAGACCGGCATGATGGCCAGCGGCATCAGGCCGCCGCTAAAGAAGCGCGTCAGCCCGTAGACCAGCACGCCCAGGCCCCAGACCTCGGTGGTGTAGAAGGTCAGGCTGGCCAGGATCCAGTGGAAGAAGAACAGGGCCGTGTAGCCCAGCAGGGCCGAGACCAGGAAGGCGCCCCAGGCGGCCGGGTCCGTGGGCCAGCGCAGGCCGAAGGCCGCCGTGGCCAGCAGCGCCATCGGCAGCTGCATGATCAGGCGCACGCCCAGGCCGGCCAGCGCCTGGACGTAGTAGCTGGTCTGGTAGCCCACCGGCCGCAGCAGCATGTGGGCGATCAGGCCCTCGCGCAGGCTGAAGCCGAACTCCCAGATCAGGTCCTGGTCGGCCAGCGCCGAGAAGACCTGGGCCAGCAGGATGTAGGTGAGGGTCTGATCCAGGCTCAGGCCGCCCAGCGTGGCCGTCTGGCCGTAGACGGCGCGCCAGAAGAAGACCAGGATCATCATCTCGATGGCGCCCAGGATCAGGCTGACCCAGAACCAGATCTCGAAGGCCAGGAAGCGCTTGGGCACGATGGCCGCGATGGCCCCGTAGATGGACGCCTGCCGGCGCAGGTAGGTGATCATGCCGCCGCCTCTTCCTGCAGGGCGCCGTTGTAGATCTGCTTGACGATGGCGCTCAGGTCCGGCTCGGCCAGCGAGAAATCGCGCACCTCCACCTGGCTCATCACGGCCGCCGCCACCTGGCTGGCCGTGGCCTGGGTGCGGTCGAAGCGCAGGGCCAGCTGGCGCGGCTCGGCCCGGACCACGTCCACGCCGGCCGGCAAGTCAAGGCGCGCGGCGCCCGCCGCCACCTCGAACGTGATCTCGCGGTACTTGCCGAAGCGCGCCTTGATGGTGCTGAGCGGCCCGTCGAAGATGATCCGGCCGGCGTCGATGATGATCACGCGCTGGCACAGCTCCTCGATGTCGCCCAGGTCGTGGGTGGTCAGGATGACGGTGGTGCCCTTGGTGCGGTTCTGCTCCTTGATGAAGTCGCGGATGCGCTCCTTGACGATCAGATCCAGGCCGATGGTGGGCTCGTCCAGGTAGACCACCCGCGGCTCGTGGATCAGGGTGGCGGCCAGCTCGGCGCGCATCTTCTGGCCGAGCGACATGTTGCGGATGGGCACGGACAGCAGCTCGTTCAGCTCCAGGGTTTCGGCGAACTGGTCCAGCAGGGCGCGGTAGCGGGCCGGCGGGATCTCGTAGATCTTGGCGATCAGGCTGAGCGATTCGGTCAGGGCCAGGTCCCACCACATCTGGCTGCGCTGGCCGAAGACCACGCCCACCTCGCGGGCGTTGGCCACGCGCTCCTGGTGCGGGTCGCGGCCGAGCACGCGCACGCTGCCGCCGCTGGGCACCAGCACGCCGGTGAGCATTTTGATAGTGGTGGATTTGCCGGCGCCGTTGACGCCGATGTAGCCCACCATTTCGCCGGGCTGGACCGTGAACGACAGGCCGTCCACGGCCACCTTCTCGTCGAAGCGCGGCCGAAAGAGGGCCTTCACGGCCCCGGCCACGCCGGGGTCTTTGCGCGGAATTCGGAAGACCTTGCGCAGGTCATGGACTTCAATCGCGGGCATAAGCGAAACTAGCTCCCACCGGGCCGGCGCTTCAGCCGGCCGAACGGACTCGGCATTATAAGCGACGGGCGGCGCAAACTGGGCGGGCGGTGTGACAGACGCCATGGACAGCCTCCGCAATGATACGTCCTCCGAGCATAGGGGCCGGCCGTTTCGGGGACGTTTCGGCGGCGCCTGCGGAAATCCCTCAGGCCGTCCGGGTAAAAAGTCATCCTGACTCCCGGCTCGCCTGTCCGTATGATGGCTCAACTTAAGTGTCACGCCCGGCTGATAAGGGAGACCCGACCGCCATGTCTGCTCGCCGCCCGCGCCGCCCCGCCCCCCGCTGGTGGTCCCCGCTGGGGCCGGCCGCCCTGCTGACCCTGGCCTCCGCCAGCTTGTGGCCGGCCGCGGCTTGGGCCCAGACGGCCACCCCCACGCGCACGCCCACCCCCATCAACGTCGGCAACTTCGTCTGGGACGATCTGGACGGCGATGGCCAGCAGGATGCCGGCGAGCCGGGGCTGGCCGGGGTGACGGTGCAGATCTGGAACGCGGCCAAGACCCAGTTGATCGACAGCGCCGTAACCAACGCCAGCGGCAACTACACCGTCCAGACGCCCGGCCCCGGCGATTACCGGGTGCGCGTGGTCCTGCCGTCCATCCTGGACCAGTTCAGCCCCAAGGACCAGGCCGGCGGCAATGACCTGCAGGACAGCGACGTCAACCCCTCGGGCACCAACCTGGGCTTCACCGACATCTACAGCTTTGCCAGCAACCTGATCAGCATCACCAGCATCGATATCGGCCTGATCAAGTTCCGCACCGCCACCCCCACACGCACCCCCACCCCCGTCAACGTGGGCAATTTCGTCTGGCACGACTACGACGCGGACGGGATGCAGGACGGCGGCGAGCCGGGCGCGGTGGGCGTCACTGTGCAGCTGTGGAACGCGGCCAAGACCCAGCTGATCGACAGCACGGTCACCAACGGCAATGGCAATTACACCCTGCAGGCGCCCGGCCCCGGCGATTACCGGGTGCGCGTGATCCTGCCGAGCGCCGGGGCCTCGTTCAGCCCCAAGGACCAGGCCGGCGGCAACGACCTGCAGGACAGCGATATCAACACCGGCGCCCCCGATCTGGGCTTCACCAGCATCTACAGCTTTGCCAGCAACCTGATCAGCATCACCACCATCGACGCGGGCCTGGTGAACGCGCCCACCGCCACGCCCACCTTCACCCCCACCCGGACGCCCACGCCCTCGCAAACGCCGACCCCGCCGCCGTCCGCGACGGCGCCAGCCCTGAGCCACCGCCTGTTCATGCCGGTCATCCAACGCTAGCCCGAAACGAACAGCCGGCCGCGCCCATGGGGCGCGGCCGGCTGCGTGTACAAACGCTCCCGCCGGGTGTGGCGCAGGCGCCCTAGACCACGATGTTCACCAGCCGGCCCTTGACGTACACCACGTTCTGAGCCGGCTTGCCCTCCATGTACTTCTGCGCGCCCTCGGTGGCCAGCGCCGCGGCCTTGATGGCCGCCTCGGCGGTGCCGGCCGGCCCCACCACGCGGTCC
>JAEURL010000074.1 GCA_016789165.1 Anaerolineales bacterium
CGGAGAAGCTCTCTGGGTCGCGGCGGCTCGGCAGTTCGACGAGCGGGGCGGGGCGGGCTTGGCCCGCCGGCGCCTCACCCGCGCAGTTTCGCGGCAGCCTCCACAAACGCCGCCACCCGCCGCGGGTCTACGGTATTCATCCAGTAGCCGTCCACCTTGAAGTACGACCCCACGATGAAGCCGTCGGCCTCGGCGTAGAAGCCGGCCAGGTTTTCCGGGGTGACGCCGGAGCCGAGCAGGACCGGCAGGCGGCAGTTAGCCTTGGCTTCGCGCACATCCTCGATCTTGGGCGGATCGCCGGTGACGTTGCCGGTGATGATGACGGCGTCCCCGCGCATGAACTCCACGGTCTCGGCCGTGATCCCCAGGCTGACGTCGGCCGTGATGGCGTGGGCCGAGTGCTTCTTCTTCACGTCCGCCCAGACCTGCACGCGCTCGGCCCCGATCAGCTTGCGGTAGCGCAGCAGCTCCGCGGCCGAGGACTGGATGAAGCCCTCGTCGGCGACGTGGGCGAAGGCGTAGCCCTCCGCGCGCACGAAGTCCAGGCCGGCGGCGTGGGCCACGGCCACGGCCTCCCGGTTGGCGCCGGCCAGCACCTGGAGGCCCACCGGCCCCCCGAACTCGGCCTTCACGGCCTGGCCGACCAGGGTCATGGCCGCCACGATCTCAGGGCCTACGCCCCCGCGCAGGTAGGGCAGATCATGCATGTTCTCGATGGCCAGGCCGGGCAAGCCGCCGGCCCGGTATAGGCGCGCCTCGCGCACCGCCAGATCCACGATCTCGCGCACGCTCAGCGTGCTGGCGGGCGTGCCGGGCAGGGCGGCCACGTGGATCATGCCGATGATGGGTTTGGGTTGGGGGAACAATTGAGCCAGCATAAGGGTCCTCGGGCACGAAATTCACGAAGGCGCTTAGCGCTCTTCGCGGCTAGGTGGTTCAGGGGGTTCCGGAGCCGGCCCGCCCGGCTGGGCCTCCGGCGCCGGCGTCAGCGGGCCGGCCTCCAGCGTTTCGCGCAGGCGCTGTTCCAGGCCGGCCTTGTCCGGCCGGCGGCCCCCCAGGCTCTTCAGCGAGCCGAGCAATGTATCGGTGAGGGAGCGGGTCAGTTTCTGGAGCGAGTCGCCCGTCAGCTTTTCGCCGCGCTCAAACCAGACCGCGGCGGCGTAGCCCATCACCACCGTGGTGGAGGCGGCGATGGCGGCCGCCAGCACCCAGCCGGGCGGGCCGCCCAGCTTGCTCAGCTCCTGGAAGAGCGTGCGGCCCAGGAAGCCCAGCCCGAAGGTCACGGCCAGCTCGCGGGCGCGGGCCGGCGTCAAGTTGTAATCGTAGATGCGGGCGATGCCCAGCACCAGCGAGGACTGCACGGCCAGGAGCGGGATGACGTCCAGGATCGGCAGCGGGGCCAGGGCGATGGCGGCCGAGGTGGTGGCCGCCCCCGTGATGGCGGTCCAGGCCAGCCGCCAGCGGTAGGCCGGCAGGGCGCGCCCCAGCGCCGCCAGCAGGCCGGGCTCGGCCTTGGCGATGGCCACCAGCAGGTCTTCCAGGTTCTGGCCGGTGCGGGCCGAGACCGGCACCAACTGGGTGCGCTGCAGGCGCAGGTTGGCGGCCGTGCGGTCCAGCACCGGCTCCACGTCCTTGCGGCCCAGCAGATCCATCTTGTTGAGCACCACCACGTGCGGCTTGCCCAGGGCGTGCAGTTCGTCGAACAGCTCCTGCTCGGCGCGCTTGATGCCCTGCAGGGCGTCGTAGACGATCACCAGGAAATCGGCGGCGCGGGCGGCGGCCAGGGCGTGCTGTTTCTCCTGGTCGCCCACCTCGCCCACGGCGTCGGCGCCGGGGGTATCCACCAGCCGGAACAGGCCGGCATCGGCCTCCTGGTTGACGCGCGTGGTGCCCGGCACCGGGCTGACGGCGGCGCGATCCTCTTTGCGGCGCACCAGCAGGTTGTACAGCGTGGATTTGCCCACGTTGGCCGGCCCGACGATGGCGATGAAGTGCTTCTCGGCGAACGCGATTTTGAAATTGGGCAGGGCCAGGTCCAGCAGCAGCTTCCAGCGCGTCAAGTCGCCGGGCAGATACTTGACCGAGCCGCCCAGCTCCTTCTGCATCGGCTCGGGCAGGGCGTCCCAGGCCTTCTTCAACTGGTCGCGGGTATCGGGCGGGAATTCTTTGAGCAGGTCGTCGATAGCGGGCATGGCAGATCAGGCGGGCTGGGCGGGCGGGCGCGGGAACCAACGCGGGACGGCCGCGCAGTAGCGCTGGTACGCAGCGCCAAACGTCCGTCGCAGATGCGGCTCCTCATACCAGGCCACGAAGCCGGCGAAGGCCAGCCAGACGCCGGCCAGGTAGAGCAGCAGCCAGGCGGTCTGGAACCAGAGCACGTGGCCGGCTAAAAGGATTACGGCGCTGAGGTACATGGGGTTGCGCGTGTAGCGGTACAGGCCGCGCACCACCAGCTCGCGCGGCGGGTCCAGCGGCAGGGGCGTGCCGCGGCCGGCGAAGGTGAAATCCCACACGCACCAGACCACGCCGGCCGCGCCGCCCAGCCAGAGCGGCAGGGCCGCCCAACGCAGGGCCGGCAGAAACGGGGGCACGCCGGCGCTCAACGCCAACTGGACCGGCCCGTAGACCACCACCAGGCCGGGGACCAGGATCAGGAAGGCCAGCGACTTGAAAAAGGTCGGCATGCCGCCCTCACAGGCTGCGCAGGATCTCGGCCCGCTTGGCCCGGTACTCGTCGTCGGTCAGCAGGCCCTCGGCGCGCAGCCGTTCCAGCTCACGCAGGCGCTCGGCGGGCGGGCGGGCCGGCGCGGACGGCCCCGCCCCGGGCACCGGCCCAGCGGCGGCCTCCGCCGTTTCCAGGCGGGTGCGGCTGTGAAACCGTTTGCGGCAAGTCTTGCAGAGCGCGTCGATCTGGCCGGCCGCGAACTTGCGCGCCAGCTCCGCGTTGTTGAAGCTCAGGTCCTGGCCGCGGTGCGCAAAGGCCAGGCTAAAGACCGCGCTGACCTTCTCGCCCAGGCCGGGCAGCGGCAGGGTCGCGGCCGAGCCGCAATAGGGGCACAAAACAGCGTCCGCCATGCCGCAAGCATAACCGCGCGGGCCGGGGCTGGCAAGCGCTCGGCGTGTTAGCGCCTCCCCGTCAGCCGGCCAGTTTCAGAAAGCCGCGCCGGGAAAGCGAGCAGGCGCGGGCGCGGCGGGCCTTTCAACCTTCGGTCATGACGTTGGCGGCCGGCCGGCGCGCTGAGGGGTAGCAGCAGAAGGCGCGCTCCAGATTGCAGACCGCGCCGCGCGGTTTGAGCATGACCGCAAAGGACTCGGGCATGGCGGCTGGGTTTAGGCAGCCGGCGGCGGCTCGTCCGCGCCCCAGCGCGTGGGGTCCAGGCCGTCGGCGTCGTAATCGCCCCACTTGGTGTTGACGGCCGAGGCAAAGATCATGGCCGTGATGGCATTGGACTGCTCGACGGCTTCGCGGGTGACGGCCTCCCGGCGGGCGGCCACGTCCTCGCTCGGCTGGCGGCCGGCCGGCGCGACGGCCAGGATGCGCACCGCGCGCATGTCGGCCACGCGGTAAGGCACCTCGCGGCCGGCCGGCTGGCCCAACAGGGCGCGCGCCAGCGGCGTCCCGGCGCCCAGGAAGCCGGCGCGGAAATCCGCCTGCTCGTCCGGCACGAGCGTGACCGTCAGGCGCTCGGCCGGCCCCTCCCGGCTGAGCAGTTCGAGCTCCACCTGACTCCCCAGGCCGACCACGATCTCGGCCGAGCTGTTTTGAGCTTCCATAGCGCACCTCGCTAACGCTGGCGGCCCCATTTAACCACACCCGCCGGAAAACAAACCGCCCGGCCTTGCTGGCCGGGCGGGAAGACAGCCGACGCGGCCGGCCGTCAGCCGGTGGGCAGGGCGTAGTCCTTGTATTGGGCGCGCAGGACCTTCTTATCGAACTTGCCGACACTGGTCTTGGGCACGGCCTCGATGAAGAGGATGTCGTCCGGCAGGTACATCTTGTCGAAGCGCGGGCGCAGGTAATCGTACAGTTCCTGCTTGGTCAAGCTGTCCTTGTAATCCGGCTTGGGCACCACGCAGGCCAGCGGACGCTCCTGCCACTTGGGATGCGCCACGGCGATGACGGCGGCCTCCGCCACCTTGGGATGGCCCATGATGGCGTTCTCGATCTCCTGGGTGGAGATCCACTCGCCGCCGCTCTTCACCAGATCCTTGGTGCGGTCCACGATCTGGATAAAGCCCTCCGAATCGACAGTGATCACGTCGCCGGTGCGGAACCAGCCGTCGGCGGTGAAGGACAGCGGCGAGCGCTCGTCCCGATAATATTCGCGCGCGATCCAGGGGCCGCGCACCTGCATCTCGCCGATGGTCTTGCCGTCCCACGGCACTTCCCGGCCGGTCTCGTCCACACCGCGCAGTTCCACGCCCATGTTGGGCGTGCCCTGCTTGGCCCGAAAAGCGAACTGCTGCTCCTCCGGCAGGCTGGTCTGGTAGCTCTTCAGCCGGCTGATGGTGCCGAGCGGGGTCATCTCGGTCATGCCCCAGGCGTGGATGACCGGCACATTGAACTTCTGCTGATAGGCCTCGATCATCGAGCGCGGCGCGGCGGCCCCGCCCACGATCATGCCGCGCAGGCTGGAGATGTCATAGCGCTCCTTCTCCAGCAGGGCCAGCAGGCCCAGCCACAGGGTGGGCACGCCGGCCGTCACCGTGATCCGCTCGGCCTGGATCAGCTCGGCCAGGTCGCGCGGCTGCAGGTGCGGGCCAGGATAGACCACCTTGGCGCCCAGCATGGTGCACACGAAGGGCGTGCCCCAGGCCAGGACGTGGAACATCGGCACGACCGGCATGAAGACGTCGCGCTCCACCAGGCCGAAGGAGTCGGCCATGGCCAGGCCCATGCTGTGCAGGTAAATGGCGCGGTGCGAGTAGACCACGCCCTTGGGGTTGCCGGTGGTGCCGGAGGTGTAGCACATGGCCGCGGCGTCGTTCTCGCCCAGCGCCGGCCAGGCGTAATCGGGCTGCTCGGCGCGCAGAAGCTCCTCGTAGCTGTAGACCGGGGTGAGCGTGGTCTGGGGGAGCTGATCACCCATCACCACGTAGGCCTTGACCGTCTTCAGGTGCGGGGCCAGCTTCTCCACCGCCGGCAGCAGGGTCGGGTCCACAAACAGCACCTGGTCCTCGGCGTGGTTGACGATGTAGACAATCTGGTCGCCGGGCAGGCGCAGGTTGATGGGGTGCAGGACCGCGCCCATGCACGGGGCCGCGAAATACAACTCATGATGGCGGAGGTTGTTCCAGGCGAAGGTGGCCACCCGGTCGCCGCGCTTGACGCCCAGGCGCGCCAGGGCATTGGCCAGCCGGCCGACCCGGTCGGCCAGTTCGCCGTAATTGCTGCGCTCCAGGCTGGGGCCGGCCTTGGTGACGATCTCTTTCTTGGGGTAGAGCCGGCGGGCGCGCTCGAGCATGGGCAGCAACGTCAACTGATAGTCCATCATCAAGCCTTGCATGGAGCCTCCAGGAGGAATGACGGCAGATCAGAGACAACCGACGACGGTCATCCCCACAGTCCGCCGGGATGGACGGGCATGCGCCATATACCGAAACTCAAGTTACCGCTGGGAGACAGGCCATTTCGATTATAGGGCGCGGCCGGCGGAATGCAACATTGTGCCCGGGGTCACATTCCTTTGATCAAGCCGCCCGGCTGGCAGGTCCGGCAGAAGTTGGTGAGGCGCTGGTTGGCGCTGACGACGGAGATGGGTCCGCCGCAGCGCGGGCACGGCTCGCCGGAGCGGAGGTGCACGGCCAGGAAGTCGCGCGGCTCCAGGTGGATGGCCTCGCCCATCGCGGCGCGCACTTTCGCCACGGCCTCTTGCAGGGTGGTCTGCATGGCCGCGTACAAGCGGTCCACTTCCTCGGGCGTCAACTGGGTCCGCTTGCGGTAGGGGTGCAGACGGGCCGCCCACAGGATCTCGTCGGCGTAGGCGTTGCCGATGCCGGCCACGCACTCGCCGCGGGTCAGGATGCCCTTGATCTCGCCCCGGAAAGCGCGCAGCCGGGCGCGGAAATCGGCCAGGCTGAGCGCCGCCGGCTCCGGGCCGAGGCCGGCGTACTCGGGCACGCGGGCCAGGTCCGGGGTGAGATAGAGCTGGCCCATCTGCTTCGGGTCGAGGTAGCGCAGCTCGCCGCCGCCGGAGAGCGCGGCCACCAGCCAGGTCTTGGCCTTGCGCTTTTCGCCGGCCGCCGCCAGCTGCAGCCGGCCGGCCAGCTTGGGGTTGACGGCCAGCCAGAGCGGTCCGCCCGCCGCCGGGGCCAGGGTGAAGATCAGGAACTTGCCGCGCCGGGCCGCCGCCGTCACGGCCGCGCCGGTTAGGACGGCCGCGAAGCCTTGGCCGGTCAGGTCCCGGGCCACGATCGGGCCGCCGGGCGGGAGCACGTCCACGGCCGCCAGCGTCTGGCCCACCAGCCGGCGCTGCAGCACTTCGCAGACCACTTCGAGTTCGGGGAGTTCAGGCATGGGCACCCTCCTGCCGGGCCGAGTTTACCCCAGCCGGAAATCAGGGCGGCTCCTGCCCGCATTCGCCGCTATACTCGGTTTTGTCACAGGCCCGCGCGGCCAGACCCATCCAAGGAGATGACATGTCCACAATCCAGGCTGAACACTTTACCCAGGCGCTGACCCTGCTGCTCGACGAGGCCTTCGACCAGGTCCACGGCCTCTTCCTCGACCCCGGCACGGCGCTGTTCGAGACGCTGGCGACGATCACGGCGGAGAAGGCCTCCGTGCCGGTCGGCGGCCAGTGCGCGACGCTGGCGGCGCAGGTCAGGCACACGGCCTTCTACCTCGACGTGCTGGTCCAGGCGGTGCGCACCCAGCAGTACGAGCGGCAAGACTGGGGCAAGATCTGGCGTGAGACCCGGGCGGTGACGCCGGCCGAGTGGGAGGCGCTCAAGGTCGAGCTGCGCGCCAGCTATGACCGGCTCAAGCAGCTCATCGCCGACACGACCGAATGGCCCAGCGAGCGGCATCTCGGCGGGGCCATGGCCGCCGTCGCGCACACCGCCTACCACCTGGGCGAGATCCGCCAGGCGCTGTGCACCCTGCGCTGACCAAGGAGAAGCCCGCATGCCCCACCCGCTGATCGACCAATTGCGGTTCACGCGCAGCGAGTTCCTGCGCGGCGTCAAGAACGTCAGCGAGGACGACGCGCGCCGGCGCCTGCTGCCCATGAACTGTATTAGCTGGAACGTCGGCCACCTGGCCTGGCAGGAGCAGCGCTATTTCCTTTACCTGGGCCAGGGCCGGCTGCTCTTCCCCGAGCTCAACACGGCCTTTGCCTACGGCGCCCCGGCCAGCACGCCCGCGCTGCGGGAGATGCTGGCGGCCTGGCGCGCCATCACCCGCGCGGCCGACCCGTGGCTGGAGACGCTGACGCCGGCCAAGCTGCAGGCCCCGGTCGTCAGCCAGGGCCAACCGAGCGCCTACCGCTGCGGCGACCTGCTGCAGCGCGTGATCTATCACTACTGGTCCCACCTGGGC
>JAEURL010000095.1 GCA_016789165.1 Anaerolineales bacterium
CAGTGCGCGCAGACCGTGGCTTCGGCGGCCAGGCCCTGAAAGAAGATCGGCTCGCTCATGCCGCCCTCCGGTTCAGGAAGGGATGCGCGGCGCCCAGCACGGCCGCGCCCGGCCCGAAAGCGATCGGCCAGAGCGGAAAGGACGCGGCGTATAGCTTGCCGGGGTTCAGCAGGCCGGCCGGGTCCAGGCGCGCTTTGCGGGCGCGCAGTGCGGCCAATTGCCGGCCGGTGAAGAGCCGGCCCAGGTAGGCGGTGTTCCACAGGCCCACGCCGTACGGCCGGCCGCCCAGCCGCGCGCCCAGATCGTACAGGGCCTTGGTGAAGCCGATGGCGGCCAGGTAGGACGCGGTGTGGCGCTCGTCGGCCGGATACAGGGACATCACCTGGGCCTGCGCCGGCGTGAGTGCCAGCCCATAGGTGCCGATGGTCACGCGCGTGCGCGCCGCCAATTGCGCCACGTCACGCAAATAGCTTGCGACGTTCTCGATCGGCAGCCACATCTCGGCCGCCAGCAGCGAGGGGCCGGCCCGCTTGGTGCGCAGGTGGAAGAGCCGCAGCGCCCACTCATCCAACGCCGTGTCCGCCGGCAGTTCGCGGCCGGCCAGGCCGGCCAGGACAGCCTGCCCGCGGCGGATCTCGTCCGGCTCGCCTTCGTAGGCGGCCATGAGCAACCCGCGCGCACCGGCCGCCGGATCGGCCGGCACGTGGAAGCCGCCCTGCTTGAGCAGGTCCAGGTAGCCGGCGTCGCCGAAGAAGACCGTGAAAGGGCGCGGCTCGGAGCGGGCCAGCGCGGCCACGCTCGCGCCCAGCTCGGCCACGGAAGTGTAGGCGCGGACGTGCTGGGCCTCGGCGTGCGGCCGCCGCCGCACACTCAACTCGGCCTCCACGATCACGCCCAGCGTGCCCTCTGCCGCCACGAACCACTCCAGCGGCGGATCAGTGTCGCGCGTGACCGTGACCAGCTCGCCGTTCGGCAAAACAACGCGCAGGCTGACCAGGTGCTCGCCCACCCCGCCATATTGCAGGCTGCCCAGGCCGTGGCCCTGCATGCTGATCCAGCCGCCCACCGTGGCCGCGACCGCGCTGGACGGATACGCCTTCACCGCGAAGCCGCGCTGGCGCAGCTGGTCGTCCAGGTCAAACCAGGTGAGGCCCGGCCCCACGCGCACCGTCTGGCGCGCCGGGTCCAGGTCCGGGCCGTCCCGCAAATCGTTCACGTCCAGCACCAGGCCGGCGCGCAGCGGGACGCTGTTGTAGTAGCTGGTGCTGGCGGCGGCGCGCGGCGTGACCGGCACGCGCTCGCGGGCGGCGTGGCCGATGAGCGCCGCCGTCTGCGCGGCATCGGCCGGCCGCGCCACCCAATCCGGCAGGGTGCGGAAGAATGGGGCCACCATGATGGCCGGCACCGGCGCCAGGTCGCGCGCGTAAAGGCGGCGCTCGATCGGGTCGGCGGTGACGCGCTCAGGCGGCAGCCCAGGCCAATTCACGGACATACACGCTGCCTCTCTCCTGCCAGACCTCCTCGGCGTGGTAAGAACTGCGCACCAGGGGCGCCGAGGCCACAAACCGGAAGCCCAGAGACAGGGCCACTGCACGGTACCAATCGAAAACGACCGGATGGACGTGATCGACGACTTCGAGCTGGCCGGGCGTGGGCTGCAGGTACTGACCGATGGTTAACAGGTCGCAGCCAGCCCGGCGCAGATCGCGCAGGGTCTCGATCACCTCGCCGGCGGTCTCGCCCAGGCCCACCATCAAACCGGACTTGGTGGTCAGGCCGTGTTGCCGGGCCCAGGCCAGCACCGCCAGCGAGCGCTGGTACTTGGCCTTGGCCCGCACCCGGTCGGAGAGCCGCGCCACTGTTTCGACGTTGTGGTTGAAGACGTCCGGCCGGGCCTCCGCCACCGCCGCCAGCGCGCCGAGCGCGCCGCCGAAATCGGAGACCAGCACTTCCACGGTGGCGTCCGGCAGCCGCGTCCGCAGGGCCACCACCGCGGCCGCGATGTGGCCGGCCCCGCCGTCGGGCAGGTCATCACGGGCCACCATGGTCAGGACAACGTGGCGCAGGCCCAGTTGGGCGGCGGCCTCCGCCACGCGGGCCGGCTCGCCAGGGTCGGGCGGCAGCGGCCGGCCGGGGGCCACGTTGCAGAAGCGGCAATGGCGCGTGCACAGCTCGCCCAGCAGCATGAAGGTGGCGGTGCCGCGGCCCCAGCACTCGCCCAGGTTCGGGCAGGCCGCCTCCTGGCAGACGGTGTGCAAACTCAGGTCGAAGACCAGGCGCTCCACCGGCATGGTCGCCGCCTGGGCGGCTGGCGCTACCAGCCACGGGCCGGGCGCGCGGCGCGGGCCAAGGGGCCGGCCAAAGACGCGGGCGGCCGCCTGGACAAAGGTCTGCTCGACCTGCTCCAAAGAGACCGGCCGGCCTAACTGCGCCTGCAGGGAGGTCACGCCGCGATCCGTAATCCCGCACGGCACGATCCATTGAAAGTGCTGGAGGTCCGTGGCCACGTTGAGGGCCACGCCATGCGAGGTCACCCCCTCCTCCACCGCCACGCCCACGGCCGCGATCTTGTCGCGCCCGATCCAGACGCCGGGATGGCGCTCGACGCGGCCGGCCGTCACCCCCCACTCGGCCAGGGTCTCGATCACGATCTGCTCCAGCTGCCAGAGGTAGTGATGCAGGTCGGTGTGGGGGAGTTTCAGGATGGGGTAGGCCACCAGCTGGCCGGGGCCATGGTAGGTGATCCGGCCGCCGCGCTCAGTCTGAACGACCTCGACGCCCAGCCGGCCCAGCTGCGCGCCGGTCAGGCGCAGGTCCTCGGCGCCGCCGGCCCGGCCCAGCGTGAGCACGGGCGGATGCTCCACGAGGATGAGCGTGTCCTCGATCTCGTCCCGCCGGCGCGCCTCGGCCAGGCGCCGCATCAGGCTCAAGGCGTGGCGGTAGGCCACGCGGCCGAGGCGCAGGAGGTGGATCTCGGGAGCCGCTTCAGAGTTTGGGGACATACAGCGCCTGGCCCAGCGCGGCGCGGGCGGCCTCCAGCAGGCTCTCACTCAGCGTGGGATGGATGCGCACCGCCCAGGCCCAATCCTCGGCCAACACTTCCAATTGCAGGCCCAGGGCGGCCTCGGCGATCAGCTCCGTGGCCCGGTGGCCCACGATGTGCACGCCCAACACCGTGCCCAGCTTCTTGTCGGTCACCAGCTTGAGGCCGCCTTCGATCTCGCCCAGGCCCATCGCGCGCGAATTGCC
>JAEURL010000125.1 GCA_016789165.1 Anaerolineales bacterium
CGTACGGGAACTGGATCTGGTGGCGCGGCAGGTCCGTGACCATGGCTACGGTTGTCACGCCGGCGTGGCCCAGCGTCATCAAGGCCGAGAGGCTGACGAGCTCCGCGCCGACAATCACGGCCCGCCGGCCGACCGGCAGATGGTGTTCGTAGACAAAGCGCTGCAGCGAGCCGGTGGTGAACACGCCGGCCGGGCGCCGGCCGGGGATCAGCCGGGCCGAACGCGGACGCTCGCGGCAGCCGGTGGCCAGCAGGATCGCCTTGGCCGTGATCTCGCCCAGGCCGCGCGGGCTGGTGACAGTTACGCCGCCGGCCGGGCGCCAGCCGGTGACCGTGGTCGCCGTCCGGATCTCCAACCCGGCCCGCTCGGCCTGCTGCACGTAGCGGCGCGCGTAGGCCGGCCCGGAGTACACCCCGCGCAGGTCGCGCAGGCCGAAGCCGGTGTGGTGGCACAGGCGCGGGATACCGCCCGGCGTCGGCTCGCGGTCCACCACCAGCACGTTTTGAACCCCCTGCTCTTTCAGCGCGAGCCCGGCCGACAGTCCGGCCGGGCCGGCGCCCACAATCAGAACCTCACACGCCTCAGCCGGCATGGCTCGCCTCCAACTGGAGCAGGCGCTCCGGCGTCTGCTGCGCTTCCTGGGCCAGCAGCGTCACCAGCGCCGCCTGGCAGTTGAAACCCTGACAGCGCCCCTGCAGGGCGCGCGTGCGGCGGCGCAAGCCATCCAAGGTGCGCGCCGGGATGACGCTCCGGGCCGCGTCGCAGACCTCGCCCAGCGTAACCCGCTCGCAGTGGCAGACGATCTGCCCGTAGGCCGGGTCGGCCGCGATCCGGTCGGCGCTCTGATACGGGCGCGGCGCGGCCTCGCCGATGTTGGCCATGCGCACCGGTTTGAACTCCGCCTTGGCCGTCAGGCGCAGGCCGGCCTCCTGGAGCAGCTCCGCCACGTACTCGGCGATGCCCAAACAGCCGGAGACGCCCGTGGAGCGGATGCCCCCCACGCACACGTAGCGCTGGCCGGCGTGCAGCCGGATCTGGTAGTCGCTGTGCTCGGTGGCCGCTCGCAGCCCGGCGTAGGTGGCCGTCACTTCTTCCTCCAGCAGGGCCGGTAGGATGGCCGCGCCTTTTTGCCACAGGGAGTGCAGGCCGCCGGCGCTGGTGCCGGTGTCGGTCTTGTCGCGCAGGTCCTCGGCCGTCGGGCCGAGCATGACGTTGCCGTAGACCGTCGGGCTGATCAGCACGCCCTTGGTGATGGCGGTCGGCACTGGCAGGACGATGTGGTTGACCAGGCTGCGTGAGAATTTGTCGAAGACGATCAGCTCGCCGCGCCGCGGCGTGACCGTGAAATCGGCGTGGCCGAGCAGGCGGTCGATCACGTCCGAATACAGGCCGGCGGCGTTGACGATGTACCGGCAGCGCAGCGCGCCGCCCGGGCCGGCCAGGGTGTAGGTCCCGTCCGGCTCCTGGGTGATGGCC
Source organism: Anaerolineales bacterium (assembly GCA_016789165.1). Lineage (GTDB taxonomy): Bacteria > Chloroflexota > Anaerolineae > Anaerolineales > UBA6663 > SpSt-583. Next base: position 1,477 of record JAEURL010000125.1, read on the forward strand.
GCGATCGGCCGCTCCAGATACAGCGCCGTCTGGTTGACCACGGCCTGGGTGGCCAGGGCCAGGGTCAGGGTGTACGGGCAGAAGATCGACTCGCCCGGCACCCACAGCCCGCCCAGCGCCCCGGCCGCCAGGCGCGGCTCGCGCTGGTGGACCTCCTCGGCCGACACCACCCGGACATCGGCCTCGCCATTCTGGTGCGCCTTGTCCAGCAGGGCCGGCAGCGCCTGGCGTTGATCCTCGGTCCAGGCCACCAGCAAACCGCCCAGGTGTTCGTGCGGGACGCCGGCCTGCGGCACGTACTCGCGCAGCAGCGCGTCGCTGCGCCGCACCAGCCGGGCCTCCAGGCTGCCGGGTTTGGCGTCGTAGCCGGTGTGCCAGATGGCGGTGTTGGCCTGGGACGTGCCCATCCCCACGTCCGAGCGGGCCTCCACCAGGGCGCACTTCAATTCGTACCGAGACAGCTCGCGCGCGATCGCGGCGCCCACCACGCCCGCGCCGATGACGGCGACATCAAAGACGTCATCCACAAGTTGGGCCCTCCTGTCAGGCCCGCCGCGCATTCGCCTCAGGCGCGGCCTGGGCCGGCGGCCAGGAATTCGGCCACCGCGCCAATATGGGGAAAGACCAGGTCGGGCGGGTGCGGCGCACTGGCCACCCGCTCGGCGCTGGTTTCGCCGCTGAGCACGAGCAGGGCCGGAATGCCGGCCGAGGCGCCCAGAGCGATATCAGTATCCAACTGATCGCCGATCATGCATAGAGCCGCGACCGGGACCCCCAGCCGGGCCGCGGCCTGCTCGGCGATGATTCGATTGGGCTTGCCCACCACCAGGTCCGGGTCGCGGCCGACCGCCGCCCGCACAAAGGCGATGGTGGCGCCGATATCGGGCATGTAGCCCGTCTCCACCACGCAGGTGAAATCCGGGTGGGTGGCGATGTACGGCCGGCCGGCGCGCACGTGGTCGCACAGCTTCCACAGCTTGGCGTAGTCCAGGCCGGTGTCAAAGCCCAGCACCACCAGGTCCGGCCGGACCTCGTCCAACTGGAAACCGTGCGCCGCGAACTCCTCCTCCAGCGCCGGGGTGCCCACCACGTACACGCGGGCGCCGGCATGCTCACGCTGCAGATGCGCGGCCGTGGCGGCGCCCGACGTCAACACCTGCTCCACGGGCGTGGGCAGGCCCAGCCGCGTCAGCTTCTCGGAGTACAGCCGCGCGTTCTTGGACGAGTTGTTGGTCAGAAAGATGAAGTTGTGCCCGCGCGCCCGCAGCACCGCCAGCATCCGGTGCGCGCCCTCGATCAGTTGCTCACCCAGATAGAACGTGCCGTCCATATCGAGCAGGAAGCCCCGCACGTGCGCCAACCGGTCCATCGTCGCCATGTTCACTGGCCTCACCCCGCCAACTCGGACGCTTGGAAACGCGCCGTCTGATCGAAGGTCGGCAGCAGCGCCGCATAGGCCGCGCGGTACAGGGCATAGGTTTGGGCATAGACGGCCTGCTGGGCCGGCCGCGGCTCAAACCGGTCCACGATGTGCACCACGGCGGCGCTGGCCGCCGTCAGCGTGGGATAGGCGCCCGTGCCGATCAGGGCCAGCATGCCGGCGCCCAGCGCCGTCGTCTCCGGCGTCTGCGGCACCGCCACCGGCAGGCCGGTGACGTCGGCCTTGATCTGGTTCCACAGCCGGCTGCGCGCCCCGCCCCCCACCGCCCGCAATTCGCGCGGCGCCAGGCCCAGCGCGGCCAGGCGGTCGGTCAGGTCGCGCACGGCGTAGGCCGAGCCTTCTAGGATGGCGCGCGCGAAGTGCTCGCGGGTGTGGGCCAGCGTGAAGCCGCAGAAGGTGCCGCGGGCCGCCTCATTCCAAGTGGGCGTCATGGCGCCCATCAGGCAGGGCAGGAAGATCAGGCCCTGCGCGCCGGCCGGCGTTCGCTCGGCCAGGGCGTCCAGCCGGGCATACGGGCTG
>JAEURL010000142.1 GCA_016789165.1 Anaerolineales bacterium
ACGGCCGGCAAGGCCGTGGCCGACGGCTCGTTCAAGGGCGGCGTCCAGGTGGCCACGCTGGCCAACGGCGAGATCGGCATCGCGCCGTTCCACAACTTTGACAGCCAGGTCTCGCAGCAGGTCAAGGACGACCTGCGCCAGATCACCAGCGACATCGCCGCCGGCACGATCAAGGTCAACAGCTTCAGCACCCTGCCGTAAGCGGCTGACCGGTTTCCCGGTAAGAACGATGGATTGACTGCGACTGGCGGCTTGGGCCAAAACCCAAGCCGCCAGTTTGCTTCCCGGCCTGCGTATGTTACACTTGCGCCAACTTCCGGCCCATGCTGGCGTCACGCCCAACTGACAATCCCATATGGCCCCCATCCTCGAACTCCGCGGCATAACCAAGCGTTTCCCCGGCGTCCTGGCGAACGATCACATCGATCTGACCCTTAACCAGGGCGAGATCCTGGCTCTGCTGGGCGAGAACGGCGCCGGCAAGAGCACGCTCATGAACGTGCTCTACGGCCTGTACCAGCCCGACGAGGGCGAGATCGTCGTCCGGGGCAAGCCCATCAAGGTCCACAGCCCCAACGACGCCATCGGCGCCGGCATCGGCATGGTGCACCAGCACTTTATGCTCGTGCCGGTGCTGACCGTGACCGAGAACGTGATGCTCGGGGTGGAGCCCCTGCGCGGCGGGGTCTTCCTGGACCGCCGCCAGACCGCCGCGCGCATCCGCCAGATCTCGGAGCAGTTCAGCCTGCCGGTGGACCCGGACGCCTACATCAAAGACCTGCCGGTGGGCCTGCAGCAGCGGGTGGAGATCATCAAGCTGCTCTATCGCAGCGCCGATATCCTGATCCTGGACGAGCCGACGGCCGTGCTCACCCCCCAGGAAGTGGACGACCTGTTCAAGGTCATCAAGTCCCTGGTGGCGCAGGGCAAGTCCCTGATCTTCATCACCCACAAGCTGCGCGAGGTGCTGGCCGTGGCCGACCGGATTACGGTGCTGCGGCTGGGCAAGGTGGTGGGGCAGGCCGATCCCAAGACGGCCACCCAGCCGGAGCTGGCCTCCATGATGGTCGGCCGGGCGGTGGAACTGACCGCCCACAAGACGCCGGCCAAACCCGGCGCGGCGGTGCTGGAGGTGCAGGACCTGCGCGTGCTGGACGACCGCGACAGCGTGGCCGTGGACGGCGTCTCCTTTGACGTGCGTGCCGGCGAGGTGCTGGGGCTGGCCGGCGTGCAGGGCAATGGCCAAACCGAGCTGGTGGAGGCCCTCACCGGCCTGCGCCAGGCTTTGGGCGGGCGCCTGCGCATCGCGGGCCAGGAGCTCACGCACGTCAGCCCGCGCGCTATCACCGAGATGGGGGTGGCCCACGTGCCGGAGGACCGCCAGCGCGACGGCCTGGTGCTCTCCTACCCGGTGGCCGACAACATGGTGCTCAACACCTACTACGTCCCGCCCTTTGCCAAGGGCGTGGTCATCCAGCAGGCGGCGGTGGAGCAGGCGGCCCGCGAGCGCGTCAAGCAGTTCGACGTGCGCACGCCCGGCATCCAGGCCGGCGCCGGCACCCTCTCCGGCGGCAACCAGCAGAAAGTGATCGTGGCCCGCGAGCTCTCGCGCCCCATCAAGCTGCTGATCGCGTCCCAGCCGACGCGCGGCCTGGACGTCGGCTCGATTGAGTACATCCACAGTCGCATCCTCGAGAAGCGCGACGCCGGCTGCGGGGTGCTGCTGGTCTCCACCGAACTGGACGAGATCATGGCCCTCTCCGACCGGATCGCCGTGATGTACCGCGGCAAGGTGGTGGCCGTGGTGGAAGCCGCGCGCGTGAACAAAGAGTACCTGGGCCTGCTGATGGCGGGGGTCAGCCCGGACCAGGTGGCGGCGCCGGAACAGGGCGAGCAGGCCGAGGCCGTTTTCTAAGGCCGGCGCGCCGCGCTCGACCGCTCCAAGGGAATCCTATGACTCAAGCCACAGCTTCCTCTAAACCCAGCCCGGCCCCGGCCTGGCGGCAGGCGCTGCAGCCCCTGGTGATCCCGACCCTGGCCATCTTCACGGCCCTGGTGGCCGGCTCGGTCATCATCCTGCTCACCGATGAGGCCGTGCTGGCCGCCTTCCGCACCGACCTGGGCGCGGCGCCGGCCGCGATCTGGAAGGCCATCACCACCGCCTATGGTTCGCTGTTCGAAGGCTCGCTGGGCAACCCGGCCACGATCGTGGCCGCCCTGCGCAGCGGCGACTCGAAGGCCATCATCGAGGCCTTCTACCCGTTCACGGACAGCCTGGTGGCGGCCACGCCCTACATTTTCGCCGGCCTGGCCATGGCCGTGGGCTTCCGGGCCGGCCTGTTCAACATCGGCGTGGAGGGCCAGCTCTTCATCGGCGCCATCTGCTCGGTGTGGGTGGGGTTTGCCTTCAAGGGCCTGCCGGCCATCATCCACATCCCGCTGGCGCTGGGGGCCGGCGCCCTGGGCGGCGCGTTCTGGGCCTTGATCCCGGCCATCCTGAAGGCCCGCACCGGCGCGCACGAAGTCATCAACACCATGATGATGAATTACGTCGCCTACCGCCTGAACGAATGGCTGCTGGGCGATAAGGGCCCCCTGCAGCGGCCGGGCACCGCCAACCCCGTCAGCCCGTTCATCGAGCAATCGGCCGAGCTGCCGCGCTTCTTCCCGGACCCGATCCGCTTCCACCTGGGCTTCTTCATCGCCCTGGGCGTGGCCTTCCTGGTGTGGTGGTTCCTGTTCAAGACCACGGGCGGCTTCGAGGTGCGCACCGTGGGCCAGAACCCGAACGCGGCCAAGTACGCGGGCATGAGCATCACGCGCAACATCATCATCGCGCTGTGTCTTTCCGGCGCGCTGGCCGGCCTGGCCGGCGCCAACGAGGTGCTGGGCGTCAACCACAACCTGGCCGTGGCTTTCTCGGCCGGTTACGGTTTTGACAGCATCGCTCTGGCCCTGCTGGGCAAGAGCCACCCGGCCGGCGTGGTGGGCGCGGCCCTGCTCTTCGGCACCCTGCGCAGCGGCGCCACCCGGATGCAGAACATCGCCCGCATCCCGGTCGACATCATCTCGGTCATCCAGGCGCTGGTTATCGCCTTTATCGCCGCGCCGGCCATCATCCGCTTCCTCTACCGCCTCAAGGCGGCCGGCCCCGGCGAAGGCGCGGTCTTCACCCGCGGGTGGGGTAAGTAGCCACGCCGCTGGCGGCGCCGCTACGACGACAAACGGGAAACCACACTATGGCAGCCACCTCGGCTATGACTCGCAAATCGGCGGCGGAGCAGGCGCATATCCTGCGCGCCCGGATCTACGGCGTCGTCTTTATCGTCATCGCGCTGGCCATGTACTGGCTCTTCGCGCAGGGCGTGGACCCGGCCCTGGTCTCCAAGTACGGCCTCAACCAGGGCAACGTGGCGGCGGCGGAGCGCCTGCCGGATTGGGTCATCCCGTCCTTTGGTACGGTGACCTTCCTGGCCATGGTCTCGGCCGGCGTCGGCGCCTATCAGCTGGCGCGCGGTTTCGGGCGCTACACCAGCCTGATGCTGGGCCTGATTGTGCTGTTCTTTGTCTTTGCTTTCCTCACCTGGGCCACGCGCGACCAATCGATCAACCTGGCCGGCATGATGCGCAACATGGTGCTGCGCGCCGTGCCGCTCACCCTGGGG
>JAEURL010000144.1 GCA_016789165.1 Anaerolineales bacterium
CCCGGCGGATCACCAGCCGGGTGGACGGCCGGCGGAGCAGGGGGCCGGCCGGTTCGGCGGCGCGCGCCGCCCGCCACAGGCCCGCCAGCCGCCAGGCCGCATACGCGCCCGCCACCAGGAGCGTGTAGTACGTGATCTCCACATGGCCGGCCAGGATCTGCAGCCCCAGCGCGCCGGCGCCGATCACCAGCCAAGGCACAGTGGCCGGCCGGCCGCCCAGCGCCGGGTGCTGGCGCGCGATCAGCTCCAGCATAGCCAGGATCAGGGGCAGCCAGGCCGCGGCGGCGATGATCATCTGGAAGACCACGCTGACCACCATGAAGCCGCACAGCTGGTACAGCACCCCGCCGAAGGTCGCCCCCAGCCGGCGCAGGCCCAGCACCCGCAGGAACAGGTACATGAACGCGCCGGCCAGACCGAGCTGCGCGACCGTGAACAGGCCGTAGGCGCGCGGCAGCGGGAAGAGGTAGTAGATCAGCGAGAACGGGTAGAGGGCCGAGTGCTGGCCGGCCGCCAGGAATGGCACGCCCGTGAACAGGTATGGGTTCCAGAGCGGCAGTTCGCCGGCGCGCAGCGCTTCCAGGATGAACTTCTTCCACAGGAAGTTCTCCAGGACCAAGTCGGAGAGCAGGGTGTTGTGGGGCGGGCCGGCCAGCCCGAAGGCGGCGGCGGCCGAGCGGTAGGGCTCGAAGACGGTCAGGGCGTCGGCCGGGATCAGGGTCTGCGCGCCCAGGGCGACGGACCCGAACAGCACCAGCGGCAGGGCCAGGAAGAGCCCCAGCGGCAGGAGGTCCCGGCGAAAGCGGGTGAGCATGGGTGGGCCGGCTGGCTTCAGCTGCGCCGGTCGCGCGGTGTGAGGCGGCGGTGGCGGACGCGAACCTCCCACACGCGCCAGGCGGCCTCGAGTTTGGTGCGCGTGTCCATCTTGGAGCGGCCGATGCGGCGGTCCTCGAAATAGATCGGGCGCTCCAGCACCCGGTAGCCCAGGCGCTCGGTCACATAGGCCATCTCCACCTGAAAAACGTAACCGTTGGAGCGGATGCGCTCCAGCCCGATGCCGGCCAGGGTGGCGGCGCGCCAGGCCTTGAAGCCGGCGGTGGCGTCCTTGACCTGGATTCCTAGCAGCGCGCGGGCGTAGAAGTTGGCCCAGGCCGAGAGCAGGACCCGCCCGGGCTCCCACTTCTCGTCCAGCTTGCCCTGCGGCACGTAGCGCGACCCGACGACGACGTCGTACTCGGCCAACTGGCCGACGAACTCGGGCAGGTAGCTGGGCGAATGGGAGAAATCCGCGTCCATCTGGATGACGGCCTGGGCGCCGCCGGCCAGCGCCCGCCGGAAGCCTTCGATGTAGGCCGTGCCCAGGCCGAGCTTGCCGGCGCGGTGGATGACGCTCAGCCGGCCGGGATGTTGCGCGCCCAGTTGTTCGGCCAGGTCGCCGGTGCCGTCCGGCGAGCCGTCGTCGACCACCAGGATTGAGATGGGCAGCGGCAGGGCCCACAGCGCCTCGGCGATGGCGGCCAGGTTCTCGGCTTCATTGTAGGTGGGCAGCACGACGGTGATGGACATGCGTTCGTTCACCAGGCAAAAAAAGGGGCCGACCTCGGCGGCGGTCGGGCCCCGTGGCAGGCGTGGGCGCTGGCCGGCTACTGGCAGGCGGCTAGCAGGCGGCGCTTGAGCGCGGCGGGCTCGGTCGCCGGCCCGGCGGCCAGCAGGCTGATCTGCGCGCTCAGGCGCTGGGCCGCGCCGAGGGCCTCCGGGTGGTCTTCCAGCGGGTAGAAATAGTCCAGCGACGGGCCGAGGGCGGCCTGCAGGTCGCGCACCAGGGCCTCCGCCTGGCCGGCCATGGTCAGCACGCAGAAGCAATCCGGCTCCAATTGGCCGGGGCTCTCAGCGCCGGGGTGGGCCTCCGCCAGCTGGCGCAGCTTCAAGCCGACGGCCCGGCGCACGTCGGCGGCGGCCGCGAAACCGTAGGTGTCCTGGAAGCGGCCCAAGTTGTGCAGCCGCACCACCACGGCCGCCCAATCCTCCCGGTCGCGCAGGCCGGCCAACACCTCGTCCAGCAGCGCGCCCTCCGGCAGGCCGGTCACCGGGTCATAGGGCGCCTGGCCGGCGGCGATATGGCGCCGCAGCGCGTTCTGGACGCGCAGGTTGAGCTCTTGCAGATCAAAGGGCTTGGCGATGTAATCCACCGCCCCCAGCTCCAGGCCGTGCAGGCGGTCCTGCCGGGCACGCCGGCTGGTCAGGAAGATCACGGGCACGTCGCGCGTGCGCCAATGGCCGCGCAGCTGCTCGGCCAGTTCGTAGCCGGTGAGATCGGGCAGGTGGATGTCGAGCAGAGCCAGGGAAGGCGGGTCGGCGCGGCAGGCGGCCAGGGCCTCCTGCCCCCATTCATGCGCCCGCACCCGATAACCCTGGCCGGAGAAGTACTCCGAAAGCATCCGGACCAGGTTGGGCTCGTCTTCGACAATCAGCAGGGTTGGCCAATCGGCCATCGGCACGGGCTCAGCTGACGGGTTCTTTGGGCACGACCAGCACGCAGGCCTCGTCGCCGCAGGCCACACATTTGGTCTCGTAGACCTTGAACTCGTGGCCGCCCGAGACCCACTTCAGGCCCTCTTGCAGCAGGCCGACGCCGGCGTAGCACATGGGCTTGTCGCTCTTGCGCCCCCAGCAGACCGGGCACGGCTTCATGATGTAGCGGTACTCGGTCTCGCTCTCCTCCACCGTGCTCTTCTGATCGCTGACCGCGGAGAAGATCTTGGCCATGGCCGGGATGCCGACCTTGAGCTTAGCCCCCAGCGGCAGGATCTTGAACGCCAGGTCGCCGGCGCCGGCCAGGGCGCCGAAGTTGCGCAGGCCCTGGGCGAAGGAGGCCCGGCCGGCGCGCTGCGCCAGGCCGCGCCCGCCGCGCGCGCCGTACATCTCCTCCAGCGCGCCGCTCAGTGCGGAATAGTCGGCAAAGTCAAACTGGCGGTCCAGGTTCTCGGGCGGGTAGTTGTCGATCAGGTTCTTGAGGTTGGCCATGTTCAGGATGGCGTTCAAGCCATTCTTGCCCATGACCTCCTCCATCGCCTCCAGGTAGATGCGGGCGATGCGGTTGGGGTAATACAGGCCGCTCTTGGGGATAGGTTCCACGCTGTGCGACTCCCGACTAGACGAGCTTGGCCAGATCTTCGGCGGCCCGGCGCATATCCAAGAAGACCAATCCCATCTTGGCGCCTTCGCGGGCCAGCACCGTCAGCACGGCTTCCGAGCCCACCGACTGGAGGATGACATAGCCTTTCTCGCCCTTGATGTAGACCTCATTCAGCGAGCCGCGCCCAAGCTCCGAGGCAATCCGTTCGCCGAGGGAGAGCATGGCCGCGGACATGGCCGAAACGCGGTCCTCTTCCACCTCGCGCGGGAGGGCGGTAGCGATCGGCAGGCCGTCCACGCTCACCACGGCCGAGGCTTCGATATCGGGGCTGCTGACCTGCATGTCACGCAGGCGATCGACCATAAGCTCAGTTCGGGACTTGGTCAAGGCTGGCTCCTCCTGGGCGAGGAAGACTTTAGGCGCGCTCGGGACTGAACGCGCGGTAATGTAGCATAGCGGTTAAGGGCTGTCAAGTGAATTGACGATAAGACAAGCGGTTAGGCGACTTTCCTCCTATCCGTTGGGGCTGTCTTTCCCGCTATAATGCCGACTGTCGTTACGCCGCCACTGTTTTACTCCGCTTTGGCGGGCCGCGCAACCTGGGTCCGCGCTTTCTCAGCCGGCCCTGCCGCGTCCCCAACCGCCTGAGCCTGTCGCTAAACAAGTGGGCCCCGCGTGCGGGAGTGCCGGCGGGTTATTGGCCTGGGTCTGCCCAACAAGGAGTTGAGCTTACGATGGAAGTGATCACTAACCTGATAGCCTGGTTCGTGGATTTTGTCCTGCACATGGACAAGCACCTCGACCTGATCGTGCGCAGCATGGGGCTGTGGAGCTACGCGCTCCTGTTCCTGGTGATTTTTGTCGAAACCGGCGTGGTGATCATGCCCTTCCTGCCCGGCGATTCGCTGCTCTTCGCGGCCGGCTCGCTGGCGGCGCTGGGCTCACTCAACCCGGTGGTGCTCTTCGTCGCGCTGGCGGTGGCCGCAATCCTGGGTGACACCGTCAACTACTGGATCGGCCACTACATCGGCCCGCGCGTGTTCAGCACCAATTCGCGCTGGCTGAAGCGGGAATACCTGGACCGCACGCACGCCTTCTACGAAAAGCACGGCGGCAAGACCATCTTTCTGGCGCGCTTCATCCCCATCATCCGCACGTTTGCGCCGTTTGTGGCCGGCGTGGGGCGCATGAACTACGGCTACTTCTTCACCTACAACGTGGTCGGCGGCCTGGTCTGGACCGCCCTGTTCACGTTCGGCGGCTACTTCTTCGGCAACCTGCCGATCGTGAAGGAGAACTTCTCGCTCGTCATCATGGCCATCATCGTCATTTCCGTCCTGCCGGCGGTGTGGGAGGTGGTGCGGGCCAACAAGGCGCCGGCCAAACCCACTTTGCCGGCCAAGGGCCGGCCCGAAGCCGAATAAGCGCCGGCGTTTTCCGAAAAAAAGCCCGCCCCTCCAGCGGAGGGGCGGGCCGGTGCGCGGGCGGGTCGCAGACCCGCCCTTATTTTTCCTCGATGGTGATGGTGTTGATGGCGTCGCCGGGCGGGGCGTCCGGGTTTTCCTGCGGATTGCGGGGGGTAAGGGCCAGCGCCACCTCCAGGCCGCTCTGCACGCGCCCGAAGATGGTGTAGCCGCCGTCCAGGTGGGGCAGGGCCGCGAAGGTGATGAAGAACTGGCTGCCGTTGGTGTCCGGGCCGGCGTTGGCCATCGCCAGCAGGCCCGGCTCGCTGAAGGTCAGCTCCGGCACCACCTCGTTGGGAAACTCGTAGCCGGGCCCGCCCATGCCGGTGCCGGTGGGGTCGCCGCCCTGGGCCACGAAGCCGGGCAGCACGCGGTGGAAGGTGACGCCGTCAAAGTAGCCCTGGCGCGCCAGGAAGACGAAACTGTTGACGGCCCGCGGCGCGGCCTGCGGCAGCAGCTCGACCACGATCTTGCCTTTGACCGTGTCGATGGTGGCCAGATACTGCTTGGCCGGATCAATTTGCATCTCGGGCTCAGCCGTCCACTGCAGCACTTTGGCCGTGGGGGCCGCGCCGGCCGGCGCCGAGGCGGAGGGGGTGCTGGGCGCGCAGGCCGCCAGGGCCACGGCGAACAGCAGGATCAGTCGGGAAGAGGGCCAGCGGGTCATTGTTCCTCGATTGTCACTGAAATGATTTGGTCGCCCTCCGGCGCCTCGGGGTCGTTCTGCGGGTCGCGCGGGGTCAGGGCGTTCACCACGTCCAAGCCGGACACCACCTTGCCAAAGACCGTGTACTGGCCATCCAGGCTGGGGGCCGGCGCCAGGGTGATGAAGAACTGGCTGCCGTTGGTGTCGGCCCCGGAGTTGGCCATGCCCAGCACGCCAGCCGCGTCGAACTTCAGCTCGGGCAGGATCTCGTTCTTGATGTAATAGCCGGGCCCGCCGTAGCCGGTGCCGGTCGGGTCGCCAGTCTGGGCCACGAAGCCGGGCAGCACGCGGTGGAACGAGGCGCCGTCGAACCAGCCCTGGCGGGCCAGGAAGACGAAGTTGTTGACCGTGATCGGGGTCTGCTCGGCGTAGAGCTGGACCACGATTACGCCCTTGGCAGTGGTGAGCGTGGCCGTGTAGGTCTTGAGCGGGTCGATGACGTCCTCGGGCGTCGTGAACTGGCGGTCCTTGAGCAGCTCCAGCTTGACGATGGCGTCGAAGGCCCAGAAGGCCGGCGGGCCCTGGTAGGGCTGGTCGTTGACCACGAAGAAGGGCGTGCCGGGCAGGCTGGTGACCGTGCCGTCGGGCAGGCGGATGTTGGTGGCCGCCGTGAAGGCGTCTTTGACCTTCTGGGTGTAGACGCCGTTGTCCAGGTCGGCCGCGAACTGCGCGGTGTCCAGCTCCACCTGGGCCGCGTACTCGTCCAGCTGGGCGCGGAAGTCGGCCACGCTCAAGCCGGCCCAGTTGGGCTGCTCGGCGAACAGCAGCTCGTCCATCTCCCAGAACTTGCCCTGCGCGCCGGCGGCTTCGGCCGCCTCGGCGGCCAGCTGGGCCTTATCGTGGATGTCGAGCGGGAAATGGCGGAAGACCAGCCGGACGTCGTCCGGATACTTCTCGGTGAGCCGCGCCAACACGGGCGCGACACTGGCGCAGTACGGTCACTGGTAGTCGCTGTATTCGATGATGGTCAGCCGGGCGTCGGCCGGCCCTTTCTGCCACTCGCCCGGCCCGACGGGCGGAAACACTGAGGTGTGGTCCGGGACCGGGGTGGCGGTGGCCGGCACCCGCGAGGGCGTGGGCGGGACCAGGGTGGCGGTTGGCGGGAGGGGCGTGGCGGTGGGCGTCGGGGTTAAGGCCGGCGCACACGCGCTCAAGACGAGCGCGGCCAGCCCGAGGCCCGCCAGTTGGCACAGGCGTCGGAGCATGAGGCTGCCTTTCTTAGTGGATGGCGTGCCGCATTATACCGCGCCGGCCATTGACGCTGACCCATTTGTGCCCTATCCTTGCGGAACCAAACGCTTGTTAGGTTAACGCATGCCGACGACCTCTGAACCGCCGACCCGCATCGACCAGATCCGCCTGACGGCCGAACGCCTTTTTCGCGAGCGCGGCTACCTGGCCACCTCCGTGCGCGATATCGGCGAGGCGGTGGGCATGCGCGGCGCGAGCCTCTACCACCACATCGGCGGCAAGGAAGACCTGCTGTGGGCCATCGCCAGCCGCGCCGCCGACGGCTTCTTCGCCGCGCTGCGGCCGATCCTGGCCGAGGAGGCGGCCGCGCCGCTCAAGCTGCGGCGCGCCATCATCGCCCACATCGGCGTCATCACCGCCAACCTGGACGCGGCCGCCGTCTACTTTAACGAGTGGCGGCACCTGAGCGACGAGCGCCGGACGGAGTTCCTGCGCCGGCGCGACGAGTACGAGGCCGGCTTCCGGGCCATCCTGTGGCAGGGCATCCGGGAGGGACACTTCGCGGCCATCGACGAGAAGTTCGCGGCCCGCTTTGTGCTCTCGGCCCTGAACTGGACCCACCAGTGGTACCGCCCGGACGGCGCCATGCCGCCGGAGACCATTGGCCAGACCCTGGCGGACTATCTGCTCAACGGGCTATCGCAGGCCCTGCCGATTTCACCAGCTTAGTCCGAGCCGGGCACCGGGCCGCTGAACGGCCGGGGCGCAGCGCCTGGACAGCGCGGCCAGCCGCCGCGTCTCTGTGGTCATCCGCCCAGCGGCCGAGGAGGCCAGGACGATGTACGGCAGCACCACGTTCACCCATGTCACCGACCCCTTGGCTGGCGAGGACCCCGCGCGGCTGGCCGAGTTCGAAGCCCGCATTGCGCAGGGCGAGAAGGTGGAGCCGCCGGATTGGATGCCGCGCGAGTACCGGCGGCAGCTGATCCGCATGATCGAACAGCACGCCCACAGCGAGATCATGGGCGCGCTGCCGGAGGGCCGCTGGATCCCGCACGCGCCCGGCTTCCGGCGCAAGCTGGCCCTGCTGGCCAAGGTCCAGGACGAGGTCGGCCACGCGCAGCTGCTCTACCGCGCCGCCGAGACCCTGGGCAAGAGCCGCGAGCAGATGCTCGAAGACCTGCTGGCCGGCCGCTCCAAGTACTCCAACGTCTTCAATTACCCCACGCCCACCTGGGCCGACACCGCCGTCATCGCCTGGCTGATCGACGCCGGCGCGATCATCAACCAGAACACCAACGCCCAGGGCTCCTACGGCCCGTACTGCCGGGCCCTCAAGCGCATCTGCTACGAGGAGTCGTTCCACCTCAAGTACGGCTACGATTCGGTGGTGACGCTGGCCAACGGCACGGCCCGCCAGCGCGCCCAACTGCAGGCGGCCCTCCACCGGTGGTGGCGGCCGATCATGCATTTCCACGGCCCGCCGGATCAGGTCTCGGCCCACACCGAGGTGCTGATGCGCTGGAAGGTCAAGCTCAAATCCAACGATGCCATGCGCCAGGAATTCCTGGACCAGTACGTGCCCAAGATCTGGGAGCTGGGCCTGAGCGTGCC
>JAEURL010000183.1 GCA_016789165.1 Anaerolineales bacterium
ACGAAGCCGCGCGGGTCGTGGTAGGGCAGCTCCAGGCCCTTGACGTGGATGGCAAAGCGCTCGGAGCCCTGGCCGAGGCGCGCGGCCGCGAAGCGCACGCCCTCGGCCAGCAGGTCGCCCACGTGCTCGCGCCGGGCGATCTGGTGGATCATGGCGATGATGGCGTCCGCGTCGCCCCACTTTAGCTCCACGCCACCGGTGTCTTCCCGGCGCAGGAGCCCGTTCTCGTAGCACTCAAAGGCGAAGGCCAGCACGCCGCTGGTGGAGATCGTGTCCAGGGTGTAGCGATTGCACAGGTCGTTCATGTAGGCGACGGCCTTGAGGTCGTCGCACTGCAGGTTGGACCCGAAGCCGCACAGGGTCTCGTACTCCGGCCCTTCGCCGTAGGTGCCGGCGTACGGCCCGTCCTTGATCTCCACGGCCTTGCCGCAGCCGATGGGGCAGGCGTGGCAGAAGGTGTGCCGGGCGAAGATGGTCTCGGCGATGGCCTTGCCGGAGGTCTTGATGGTGCCCTCCAGCCAGTTGCCGCCGCGCCAGTTGCGGATGGCGTTGTCGCCGAACTTGTCGGTGGTGGGGTGGCCGCCGGCGGTGCCCACCAGGTGCAGGGCCTCGGACGGCCCGTGGCTCATGATGAAGCGGTTGGATTCCTTGACGACGGCGTGGAAGCCTTTCGGGTCGGCGTAGCCGGGCTTCTCGCGGCCGCGGACCACGATGGCCTTCAGGTTTTTGGAGCCCATCAGGGCGCCCATGCCGCCGCGCGCGGCCATGCGCGTGTGCGGCCGGCCGCCGGTGGCCACGCCCGCGATCTTCACCAGGTTCTCGCCGGCCTGGCCGATGGACGCGCAGCGGGCCTTCTCGTCCGTCTCGGCCGTCAGCCGCGCGTGCGTCTCGTACTGGTCCAGGCCCCAGACGGGCCCGGCATCGCGGAACTCCACCTGGTCGCCATTGATCCACAGGTAGGTGGGGCCGGCGCTGCGGCCGGTGATGATCAGGCCATCCCAGCCCGCAAAGCGCAGTTCGGCGCCCCAGTGCCCGCCCAAGTTGGCCTCGTTCCAGATGCCGGTGAGCGGCGAGCGCCCGCACCAGGACGAGCGGCAGCCGGTGGGCGCGAACGTGCCGGAGAGCAGGCCGTTCAGGATGATCAATGGATTGCGCGGATCGAAGACATCCACCGCCGGGTCCACCAGGTCCCGGAACTCCTCGAAGTAGATCTTGGCGGCCAGGCCGGAGCCCAGCAGAAAGGCTTGCACTTCTGACTCGCGGATGGGCCGCACCGCGGTCTGGCGGGTGGTCAGGTCGATCTTCAGGATCTTGCCGGCGTAGACGTTGGGCATGGGGCCTCCCAGAGGAATTGGGCCGAGTTTAGCATCCTCATGGGCCGGCGGCAATGCGCCGGCCGAAGAATGAGCGACCCCTCAGTCGGCCCTCATGTTTTCTTCATCACTTCTTGATAGACCCTCTTCTATCGTCAGGGCAAACCTTCACAAAGGAGTGTCCTGCGATGCGTAAACGACTGTTGGTGATCGGCGCGGCCGGCCTGGGGCTGGCCGGCCTGGTGGCGGTCAGCGCCGGGGCCGGCGCCGCCCTGACCTATGCCGCCCTGCACGGTGCCCGGCCGGCGGCCGCCGCCCCGGCCGAGGCCGCGGACCCGCCGGCCGCCGAGGCGGGCGTGCTGGTCTCCAGCGTGGCCCCGGACAGCCCGGCGGCCCAGGCCGGCCTGCGGCGCGGCGACATCGTGCTGGAAGTAGAGGGCCAGGCCGTCAACTCTCTGGCCGAGCTGCGCCGGGCCGTGCAGGACCGGGCGGCCGGCGATGCGGTGGCGCTTACGGTCCTGCGCGGCGACGCCCGCCTGACCCTGACCGCGGCCGTGACCGAGCGCGACGGCCTGGGCTTCCTGGGGGTCAGCACGTGCGCGGGCGCGGTCTCGGGCGGAATGCTCACGGTGGCGGCCGAGCCGGCCGGGACCATGCTGTTTGCCGTGGTGCCGGGGAGCCCGGCCGAAAAGGCCGGCCTGCGCGCCGGCGATGAGATCCTGGCGGTGGACGGCCAGGAGCCGACCGGCGAGCAGACGCTGGCGGACCTCATCGGCGCGCATCAGCCCGGCGACAGCGTGACCTTGCAGGTGGCGCGCCCGGGCGAGGCGGCCCACGAAGTGACCGTCACCCTGGGCGAGGACCCGGACCAGGCCGGCCACGCCTATCTGGGCGTGCACTTCTTCCCGGGCCTGCGCGTTGAGGCCGGCGGCCTGCCGTGGCCGGGGTCGGGCGAGCTGGAGCGCCGTTTCGGCCTGCCGCTGGAGCCGGGCCAGTTGTTTGAAATCCCGGACGGTGTCTCGGCCGGCGTAATCCTGGGCGCGGTGACCCCGGACAGCCCGGCTGAGCGGGCCGGCCTGCAGCCCGGCGATGTGATCACGGCCGTGGGGGGCGAGCCCGTGCCCGAGCCGCCCGCGCTGGCGGCCCAGATCGCGGCTTACCGGCCCGGCGAGCAACTGACGCTCACGGTCCGGCGCTCGGGTGAGGCCGAGCCTTTGACCATTGCCGTGACTCTCGGCGAGAAGCCGGGCGAGCCGGGCCAGGCGTACTTGGGCGCCGAGCTGGCCGGCTTCTTCCGCATCGATGAGACGCCCGGCGACGGGCCGGTGTGGCCGGCCCCGCCCGTTGACTTCGGCCCGGACCTGGACGCCTGAGCCGCGGCCCGGTTCGCCAACGCCTATGCTCCGCCGGCGGTTTCGCACCGCCGGCGCTTTGTGTTTGGCCTACGACCCGGAGGCGCCTGCCCATGCCCCACACTATCCTGGCCGTGGATGACGACCGCAAGACGGCGGAGCTGCTCCGCCTCTACCTGGAGCGCGATGGTTACCAGGCGCTGACGGCCGGCGACGGGCTGACAGCGCTGGCGCTGGCGCGCGAACGCCAGCCGGACCTGATCGTGCTGGACGTGATGCTGCCGCGTGTGGACGGCCTGGACGTCTGCGAGGCGCTGCGGGCCGAATCCGAGGTGCCCATCATCCTGCTCACGGCGCGGACCACGGAGGCGGACAAGCTCGCCGGCCTGGAAGCCGGCGCTGACGACTATGTGACCAAGCCCTTCAGCCCGCGCGAGCTGCTGGCCCGGGTGCGGGCCGTGCTGCGGCGGACGCGGCCGCCGGCCCCGCCGCCGGCGCTCATCACCGCCGGCGCGCTGCAGATCGACGTCCGCCAGCATGTGGTACGCCTGCACGGCGAACGCGTGGCGGTCACGCCGCGCGAGTTCCGGCTGCTGCAGGTGCTGGCGCGCGAACCCGGCCGAGTCTTCTCGCGCGCCGAACTATTGGAGCACGCCTTCGGGCCGCTGTATGACGGCCAGGAGCGCACCGTGGACGTGCACCTGATGAACCTGCGCCGCAAGATCGAGCCGGACTTGGCCCAGCCGGTCTTTATCCAGACTGTCTTTGGGGTGGGCTACTGCTTTGGAGGGCCGGCCGATGTGGACTAGCTTGCGCGTGCGCGTGGTGGCGCTGGTGGCCGGCGTGGTGGCGGTGGCGCTGGGCACGGCCTATCTGTTTGCTGATCGGGGCGCGGAGCAGTTCATCGCCGGCGTGGCGGTTTCGGCCGCCGAGCGGGACCAGCAAATGGCGGCCAGCCTGCTGGGGCCGTCCAGCCGGGCCGGCGATGTGCCCGGGCTGCAGGCCGAGGCCGAGCGGTTGGCGCGGGCGATGGAGGCCCAGATCCTGGTGACTGACCTGGGCGGGCGCGTGCTGGTGGATTCAACCGGCCAATGGGCCGGGCAGAACCTGCCAGTGGGGGTGCCCGGCGGCACCTGGTCCGGGACGGCCGTGCAGGTGGGCGGCCAGCCAGGCTTTGTGATTCTGCAGTACGGCCTGCC
Source organism: Anaerolineales bacterium (assembly GCA_016789165.1). Lineage (GTDB taxonomy): Bacteria > Chloroflexota > Anaerolineae > Anaerolineales > UBA6663 > SpSt-583. The sequence goes on from JAEURL010000183.1 coordinate 3,865, forward strand.
GCCCGGCCTGGAAGGGCCGCTGGCGGTGGAATTGGCCCGGAGCGCGCCGGCCGGCTTTACGGCCAGCGCCCCGGTCCTGCGGGCGGCCAGCTCGTTGGAGCGCTCGCTGGGGCTGGCCGCCCTGGCCGGCGGCGCGGCGGCGCTGGCGTTGGGTTTCATCTTCGCCCGCCGCATCGTCCGGCCGGTGGAAGCGCTCACCGCCGCGGCCGGCCAGCTGGCCGCCGGTGACCTGGGCCAACGCGTAGTGGTGCGCGGCCAGGACGAGCTGGCGGCCCTCGGCCGGGCCTTCAACGGGCTGGCGGACAGCCTGGCGCGCACCGAGCAGTTGCGCCGGCAGCTGGTGAACGACGTCGCCCACGAACTGCGCACCCCGCTGACCAACCTGCGCGGCTACCTGGAGGCCGTGCGCGACGGCCTGCTGCAGCCGACCCCGGAGGTGGTGGCTTCGCTGAGCGAGGAGGCCGCGCTGCTGGGCCGGCTGGTGGACGATTTGCAGGATTTGGCGCTGGCCGAGGCCGGCCAGTTGCGGCTGGTCCGCCGGCCGGTGGCGCTGGCCGAGCTGGCCCAGAGCAGCGCGGCCGCCCTGGCGCCGCGGCTGGCTCCCGGCCAGATGATCCGCATTGATGTGCCGGACGGCCTGCCGGAGCTGGACGGGGATCCGGAGCGGCTGGGCCAGGTGCTGCGCAATCTGTTGGTCAATGCCGTGGAGCATTCGCCGGCCGGCGGCGAGATCCGCATCAGCGCCGGCCGCCGCGGCGCCTTGGTCGCGGTCAGTGTGAGCGATATGGGCGAGGGTATTCCGGCCGAACACCTGCCGCACGTGTTCGAGCGCTTTTATCGGGCGGACCCGGCGCGGGCCCGGACCACCGGGGGCGCCGGCCTGGGGCTGGCCATCGTGCGGCAGCTGGTGGAAGCCCACGGCGGCACCATCCAGGCCGCCAGCGCGGTTGGCCGTGGCAGCACCTTCACGTTCACGGTGCCGCCGGCCAACTGAGCGGGTTCAGGGCGGAAAGCGCCAGTAGCCGCTGGGCGGCAGGAACGGCGCCCAGGGGAGATACACGCAGCCGCGCAGCAGGGGCGGCGTGGGGATGATGCTGCTCATCAACTGCGGCATGATCCAGCTGGCCTGGAGGCTCAGGCTCGGCTGTGTGGAGACATTGGCGCAGGCCAGGACCGTGTAGCCCATCGGCAGGCCGCCGAACTGCGGCGTGAACTGCAGGGCGGTCAGCGCCAGCCCGCCGAGGAGGCATGCGCTCAGCGCGGCCGCGCTGCAGCCGATCAGAAGCCAACGCCGCAGGCTGGGCGAAGCCGGGCTGGTCATCTCAGACCTCCGCCGCCGGGCCGCCCAGCTCCTGGACCGCCTGCTCGATCTGGGCGACGACGCCGGCCAGGTCCGTCTTGACGTCGGCCGCCGTCAAGGCCAGGTAGCGCCAGCCGGCCGGTTCTTTGAGCGCGCGCGGCGGGTCGAGGCGCAGGCCGAGGCCGCCCAGGGCGCATACCAGCGCCAGGTCCAGCTCGCCGCCGCGCGCGGGCGTGTACTGGCGCTCGGCGGTCAGTCCGCGCTCCCGCAGGGCCTGCCACAGCAGTTCGCGCTCCTCGGATTGGACGATCAGGTCGTTGAGCTCGGCCGCGGCCAGCAGGCGCTCGCCGGTGGTGTAGACGAAGGTGAGCCGGCGCCAGCGGCGCGCCGGGATCGGCCGGGCCAGGGCCTCCAGCGGGCCGAGCTGCAGTTTCTAGTAGGGGTCGCCGGCGCGGGGATGCGCGGCCTGGTCGCGCAACAGCTCGCCGCGCGTGGTCAGTTCGTGGCCGCGCACTGGCGCCGCATAGCGGATGGACCACTTCTCCGCGCCGAATTGCGCGGTCTGGTAGAAGGCCAGCCAGTCCACGGCCACGGTTTTGGGCGCGGAGCGATAGGGGATACGGTACCAGCCGAGCACGCGCGCGATCTCGAGGTCGCGGCGGGTTTTCAACACCGCCACGAGGACCAGGTCGG
>JAEURL010000196.1 GCA_016789165.1 Anaerolineales bacterium
TGATCTGGTAAGCGGTCTTAGTCGGGGCGGCCATCCTGTTTCTCCATGGCTTGCAGCACGTTGAGATGTTCTTCCAACCGGTCGTAGCTGGCTTCCTTGAATTGGCGGTAGGCCGCCAGCCAATCGTCCAGCGCCTGAAACTGCGCGGCCCGCAGTTGGTAGATGCGCTGCTGGGCGGCCGGGTGCACCTCGACCAGCCCAGCCGCGCTCAGCACGCGGAGGTGTTTGGAAACTTGCGGCTGGCGGAGCCGGAGCCGCGCGGCGATCTCACCCACCGGGCGAGGGCCCTCGCGCAGAAGTTCGATGATCCGCAGACGGTTTGGCTCGGCCAGGGCGCTGAACGTTGGAAGCATGGTCTAAATATACCCGAAATAGAATATTCTTGTCAAGGAATATATATTGGGTCGCAAGATCAGCTCGGCACAGGTCTGGCGGTCCGGGCGCCTGGCGGCATTGATCCCGCCTATAATCCCGGCGCCCGCCGGGGCATAGTCAGGAGGCTTGGCATGGCGACATTACATCTCATGGTGGGGCTGCCGTGCTCCGGCAAGACGACTCTGGCACGGCGGCTGGAAGTGGAGCGCTCAGCGCTGCGCCTGACGCCCGACGAGTGGCAGATCCGGCTCTTTGGCCAGGACGTGCTGGATCCGGAGCACAACGCCCGGCACGACCTGATCGAGGCCCTGCTGTGGGAGGTGGGCGCCCGGACGCTGGCGCTGGGCACGAACGTGATCCTGGACTTTGGTTTTTGGGCGCAGGTGGAGCGGGAGGATTTTCGCGCGCGGGCGCGGCGGCTGGGGGCGGCCAGCGAGGTCCACTATCTGGAGGTGCCGGAGGCGGAATTGCTGCGCCGGCTGGAGGCCCGCAACACCGCCCAGGCGCCCGGCACCTTTCAGATCCCGGCCGAGCTGGTCCGCGCCTGGCTGGCGATCTTTCAGGCGCCGGCGCCGGATGAACTGCGGCGCCGCGAGTAGCCGGCGCCGGCTACGCCGGGCGGCTGGATGGGTCAGGCCGCGGGGGCGGCGCCCCCAGCCATTCGGCCACCACCTCGACGAGCTTCTTTAGGCTGACTGGTTTGGTCAGGTAGGCGTTGGCGCCGGCCTCCAGGCAGCGCTCCCGATCGCCGGGCATGGCCAGCGCCGTCAGCGCGATGATGGGGGTCTGGGCGAATTCCCGTTCGGCGCGCAGCTGGCGGGTGGCCTCCAGCCCGTCCAGCCCCGGCATCTGCACGTCCATCAATATCAGGGCCGGCCGCAGCGCGCGGGCCTGGGCCATGGCTTCGATCCCATCGGAGGCCACCGCGACGCGATAGCCCTTGGCCTGTAGGAAGGTCTGGGCCGCGCGCTGGTTGGGCAGGTTGTCTTCCGCCAGCAGGAGCAGCGGGGCCGGCTCGTCCGCGGCCGGGGCGGCCGGTTCGGGCTGCGCGGCGGGGGCGGCCGGCTCCGTCAGGGCATGGCTCAATGCGGCGTGCAGGGCCCCCCGGCTGGGCGGCTTGACCAGATATTCGGCGGCGCCGGCGGCCAGCCCGCGCGCCCGCTCATCCAGGATCGAGATGATGATCACGGGGACGGGCCGGGTGCGCGGATCGGCTTTGAGGGCCGCCAGCACCTCCCAGCCGGACTGTCCGGGCATGAGCAGATCCAGCAGGATCACGTCCGTCTGGAGCGCGGCGGCTCGCTCCCCCACTGCCGGGCCGTGCGGCTCGATCACCACTTCCGCTCCTAACTCCCGCCGATAACGGGCCAGCTGTTCCCCGGCTGTGACCGGATCGTCGACGATCAGGGCCGAACGCCCGGGCGGCCCGGGCGCCGGCTGGGCCTCGGCCGGGATCAGCGGCAGGGTGAAGGCGAAGCGGCTGCCGCGCCCCGGTTCACTCTCCACCGCCACACCGCCGCCGTGCAGCTCGGCCAGCCGGCTGCCGTACCAGACGCAGGCTGGCCTGGCAGACCGCCTCGGCGTTGACCGACCCCAGGTGCAATTCTAATTGGCCGGCCTCGATCTTGGAAAGATCCAAAATGTCGTTCGGCCAGGTCCGCCCAGCGCGATCTAGTTGACTGCTGTAGGCCAGGCCGGTCGACCGGCGTCTGGAGAGCGAGGATGGTAGGCGGTGGGAGCGGCCGCGGGTCGCTGCGCACGTGAACGGCGGCCGGCCGCGCTGAGGTGGGCAAATTGGGCGGCGCCAGAGGCGGGGTGCCGTCGGCTCGGCGAAAGCGGCTACCGGCGCGCTGGGATTTTATGGGCCGGCGCAGACTGCGACGAGCGTCAGCCACCCAGGCCGGGCTGTATGACCACCCGCTTCGCGGCATGGGGCCGCCCGCTGGCCGTGGAGACCAGGCTGGCTAAGCCAGCCCGGGCGCCCGGTAGACCTCTTCTACCAGGCGGGCCCGGGCCTCCACCTCCGCCAGCCGGGCGGAGGCGTACACAGAGGCCTCGGCCAGCAGCCGGTGCGCCACCTCGTCGGGCAGCTCATGCAGGCGTTCGGGGTCGTAGCCCTGCTCGCGCAGGGAATCGTGGATGAAGGCGGCTTCCAGCTGCGCCAGGGGATTCTCCTGGCCGTGGAAGTCTGGGCGTGTGCTGCGCATGGGCCACCTCCCGTCCAGGCTGTGCGGCGCCGGCGGGTCCGCCCCGGTGGCCGGGCTGCCAGGCTGGCGGGGCCGAGATCCCCGGCGCCGGCCGCATCGGCAGCCGGCCCGGCCATCTCCCCGAGGAGGCGGGCTCCGTTTTCATCATAGCACCAGAAACGCCGGCCGCGTCTGAAAATCGGTCCGGTCTGGCGGGCGGTTTCAGGCGACTGATAGAATGCCGGTATGTCTCCCGATCTACGGGCCGCCTTGCGCGAGCATTTTGGTTACCCGGCCTTCCGTCCCGGCCAGGAGGCCGCCCTGCGCCACGTGCTGGCCGGCCGCGACACGCTGGTGGTCATGCCCACTGGCTCGGGTAAGTCCCTCATCTATCAACTGGCGGCCCTGTGCCAGCCCGGCACCGGCCTGGTGGTCTCGCCCCTGATCGCGTTGATGAAGGACCAGGTGGATGGGCTGGCCCGCCGAAACATCCCCGCCACCTTCATTAACTCCACCCTGGACCTGGCCGAGCAGAACCGCCGCTTGCGCGCCCTGGCGGCCGGCCAGTACAAGCTGGTCCTGGTGGCGCCCGAGCGCTTCCGCAGCCCCGGCTTCCGGTCCGCGCTCGAAGCCGTCACCGTCAACCTGCTGGCCGTGGACGAAGCCCATTGCCTTTCGCAATGGGGCCATGACTTCCGCCCGGATTACCTCTACCTGGCCGAGGCCCGCCGCCAGCTGCGGCCGCCGGTCACGCTGGCCCTGACCGCCACGGCCACGCCGCGGGTGCAGGACGACATCGTGGGCCTGCTCGGGCTGGAACGGGCCGAGCGCGTCATCACCGGTTTCAATCGGCCGAACCTGATGCTGCGTGTGGTGCCGGCCCGCACCGACGAGGTCAAGCTGCGCCGGCTGCGGGACTTCCTGGCGGCCGCCGAAGGCGCCGGCCTGATTTATGCCGGCACGCGGCGCCACGCGGAGAGCGTGGCCGCCTTTCTGCGCACCGAACTGCGCCGGCCGGCCGAGCACTATCACGCCGCGCTGCCGCCGGCTGACCGCGCCCGCGTCCAGGAGGCCTTCCTATCGGGCGACCTGCCGCTGGTGGTGGCCACCAACGCCTTCGGCATGGGCATCGATCGACCGGACGTGCGCTTTGTGGTCCACTACACCATGCCCGGCACGCTGGAAGCCTATTACCAGGAGGCCGGGCGGGCGGGGCGCGACGGCCTGCCGGCCGAAGCCCTGCTCTTGTACGCGGCCAAGGACGCGGCCCTGCACGAGCACTTCATCGAAGAGGGCGCGCCCACGCCGGCCGAACTGCGCCACCTGCACGAGCACTTCCGGCGCCTGTCGGCGGCCACGGGCCTGGCCGAGATTGAGGCCGCCACCAAGCTGACCGGGACCAAGGTGCGCGTCGGGCTGGATCAACTGGAGCTGGCCGGCGCCCTGCGCCGGGCGGACGAGGCCTACGGCCGCCTGCGCCTGGAGGCCGGCCCGCTGACCGCCGCCGCCTTGCGCCAGTTGGAGGCCGAGAACACGGCCCGCCGCCGGCACAAGTACCACCTGCTGGGCCGGATGGCCGACTATGCCCAGACCGGCGCCTGCCGCCGGCAGGCGTTGCTGCGCCACTTCGGCGACGACGACGCCGGCCAGGTGGAGGCCGAGGCCTGCTGCGACAACTGCGCGGCCTCCGCGGAGGCGCGCCCCGCGCGCGCCGGCCGCCGCCCGGCTGGCCCGCCGGCCAGCCCCGGCTTGCGCCTGGTGCCGGCCCGGCCGGAGCCCGCGCCGGCTGAACCTCCGCCGCCGGCCGCCCCGCTGCCGCCGGCCCAGCAGAAGCTGCTGACTGAACTTTCGCAAGCGGAACGCGCGGCCCTGATTGTGCTGGACGCGGTCGCCCGCCTGGACCGCCTGTTGGGCAAGGGCAAGCTGGCCCAATTCCTGCGCGGCTCGGAGACCGAGGCCGTGGCCGATCTCAAGGGCCAGCGGCACTTCGGCAAGTTCGCGGATTTGCGGCTGGCCGATATTGAAGCCCTCATCGACCAACTGCTGGACTCGGGCCACCTGGGGCAGGCCGGCGGGCTGCGGCCGGTGCTGGCGCTGACGCCGCTGGGGGAGAACGCTTTGCGCAACCGGGCGGCGCTGCAGGTGAACCTGCGGCTGGCGGAGGCCGGCCAGGCGGCCCGCCTGCGCGCGGCCCGCTCCGCGCCCGCCGGCGGCACCCTGGCCGTCACCCGTGATCTGCTGGCCCGCGGCCTGGCGCCCGACCAGATCGCGGCCGAACGCGGGCTGACGGACAGCACCATCTACAGCCATCTGGCGGAGCTGATTGCGGCCGGCCAGGTGGACGTGAACGCCGTCGTCCCGCCGGCGACTCAGGCCCGCATCGTCGCCGCCATTGAAGCCGAAGGCTCGGCCCAGTACCTGGCGCCGATCAAGGCCCGGCTGAACGACTTTACGACCTATGGGGAAATCCGCTGCGTGGCCGAAGCGTGGAAACGCGGGCGGCGGCCGGCGGACGGTTGAGGCGCGGCCGGGCTAGCCGCCCGGCGCGGCGGCCGGCCGTGGCTCCGGGGCCACGCCCGCCATCAGCAGGCCGAGGGCCTCGGGGGTGGCCTCGCCGCGGCGCACGACGTCCATGATCCGGCCCTCGTACATCACGGCGATGCGGTCGGAGAGCGAGAGGATCTCGTCTAGATCCTCGGAGATCAGCAGGATGGCCGTGCCGGCGGTGCGCTGCTCCAGCAGGCGCTGGTGGATGTAATCGGTGGCGCCGATATCCACGCCGCGCGTCGGCTGGGCCGCGATCAGGATCTTGGGCTGGCGCGAGAGCTCGCGGGCCAGGATCAGCTTCTGGATGTTGCCGCCCGAAAGGTTCTTGATGGGCGTCTCCAGCGACGGGGTCTTGACGCTGAAGTTCTGCACCAGGGTGCGGGCATGGGCGGCCATGGCGCCCAGGTCCAGGAAGACGCCGCGCGTGAACCGCGGCGCGGTGTGGTCGTGCAGGAAGACGTTGTCGCGGACCGAGAACTCGCGGATAGCGCCGTCGCGCATGCGCTCTTCCGGGATGAAGGCCTGGCCGGCCGCCAGCCGCTGGCGCGGCGTGGCATCGGTCATCACCTGACCTTCCAGGCGCACCTGGCCGGCCGTGACTTTGCGCAGCCCGGCCAGACACTCGGCCAGTTCGCGCTGGCCGTTGCCGGACACGCCCGCCAGCCCCAGGATCTCGCCGCCGCGCACCTCCAGGCTGACCCCGCGCAGCACTTCGTCGCCGCGGTCGCCGCGGGCGCGCAGCTCGTCCACCAGCAGGCGCACGGCGCCGGCCTGGACCGGCTGCGCCTGCAGGGGCTTGACCTCCCGGCCCACCATCAGCTGCGCCAGCTCGGCGCGGGTCACCCCCTGGGTGGGGCGCTCGCCCACCACGCGCCCGTCGCGCAGGACGGTGACGCGCTGACTGATAGCCAGCACCTCGTGCAGCTTGTGCGAAATGAAGACCAGGGCGTGCCCTTCGGCCGTCATGCGCCGCAGGGTGTGGAAGAGGTCATCCACCTCCTGGGGCGTCAGCACCGCCGTCGGCTCGTCCAGGATCAGCACGCTGGCCCCGCGGTAGAGGGCCTTGAGGATCTCCACCCGCTGCTGCTCGCCGACGGCCAGCTGCCAGACGTAGGCATCCGGGTCCATCTTCAGGCCGTAAGCGCTGGTCAGCGTGCGGATGCGCGCCGCCACCCGGTCCAGGTCCAGCCGCGGCTCGCGCGACGAGCGCAGGCCGAGGGCCACGTTCTCGGCCACGGTCAGGGTGGGGACGAGCATGAAGTGCTGGTGGACCATGCCGATCCCGGCCCGGATGGCGTCGGCCGGCGAGCGGAAGGTCTGCGGCCGGCCGTCCACCAGGAGGGTGCCCTCGTCCGGCTGATACAGGCCGTAGAGCTGGCGCATGAGCGTGCTCTTGCCGGCGCCGTTCTCGCCCAGCAGGGCGTGGACCTCCCCGGCGTTGATGGCGAAATCGACGCCGGCGTTGGCCAGCACGCCCGGGAAGCGCTTGACGATGCCGCGCATTTCGACGCGTTCGACCCGGCGGGGGAGGGAGGCGGAGGAGGTGGCCATACGCGTCAGCGTCCGGCCCGCCGCCGGGGCAGCGGGCCGGACGCCGGAAAAATGGTTACGGGATGGGCTTGATGCTGCCGGCCTTGAGGCCTTCGATCGCGGCATCGGCCGCGGCCTTGGCGTCGGCGGCCAGGCTGTAGCTGGCGCTGTAGGCGATCTTCAGGCCGCCGTTGGCCAGGTGCAGGGTGAAGGCCTCGCCGCCCAGCGTGCCGGCCTTGTGCTTGGCGATGATGTCCTTGAGGACGCCGGTCCAATCATAGACCTGGCTGGCCACCACCAGCTCGGGGGCCAGCGCGCTCTGGTCGGACTGGGTGCCGAACCACAGCACGCCGCCGCTGTCCTTGGCGGCGCCGATCGAGCCGACCACCGACTGCGACGAGCCGGTGAGGATGTCGGCGCCGGCGGCGATGTGGGTCTTGGCGGCCTCGGTCATCAGGGCCACGTCCGAGAACGAGCCGGTCCAGGTGGCGTTCACCTGGATGCTCGGGTCGGTGGCGGCCACGCCGGCCGTGAAGCCCTGGATGTAGGTCTTGGCGTCGCCCACTTCCACCGGGCCGGTGACGCCGATGATCTTGCTCTGGGTGAGCTTGGCGGCCAGGACGCCGTTGACGTAGCCGCCCTCTTCAGCCGCGGCCGTGTAGGCGAAGACGTTGGGCAGGCCGAACGTGTCGACGTTGGTGCCCCAGGCGA
>JAEURL010000204.1 GCA_016789165.1 Anaerolineales bacterium
ACGACCTGGCCCAGCTTTGACCTGGCCCTGCTCGGTCTGGGGGAGGACGGGCACGTGGCGTCGCTCTTCCCCAGCCACCAGGACCCGGCCGAAGCCGAGCGGCCGACGCTGCCGGTCCGGGCCGCGTATCAGGGCCGGCCGGCGGAGCGCGTCACCCTGACGCCGCTGGTCCTCAATGCCGCCCGGCACGTGATCTTCCTGGTGGTCGGTGCGGACAAGGCGCCGGCGCTGGCCGCCTCGCTGGGCGGCGCCCGCGACCCGGTGCGCTGGCCGGCCCAGCGCATCCGGCCCGAGGCCGGCCACGTTATCTGGATGGCGGACCGCGCCGCCGCCCGCCTGGCCGAACAGATCTAGGCCCCATCGTTCACGGAGTGTGCATGGCTTCCTTGCCCACCACCCTGGTGATTTTCGGCGCCTCGGGTGACCTGACCCAGCGCAAACTGCTCCCGGCGCTGTTCAACCTGCAGCGCAAAGGCCGGCTGTCCGGGCCGCTGCGTATCGTGGGCTTCGCGCGCCGGCCCTGGTCCGACGACGACTTTCGCGCCCAGCTGCGCGCCGGCCTGGAGCAATTCGCGCCCAAGGACTTTGACCCGGCGCGCTGGGAGGCCTTCGCCGCCAACATCCACTACTTCCGCGGCGACCTGACCACGGCCGCCGACTTCGAGCGCCTGGAGCAGGTGCTGGCGGCGCTGGAGGGCGGGCCGACCCATCGCCTGTATTACCTGGCGACCGCGCCCGAGTATTACAACCCCATCGCGGGCCTGCTGGGGTCGGCCGGGCTGGCCCAGGAACACGGCCCGGAGGCCGGCTACCGCCGGCTGGTGGTGGAGAAGCCCTTCGGACACGACCTGGCCTCGGCCCGCAAGCTGAACGAAGACGTCCACGCCTCCTTCGGCGAGAGCCAGGTCTACCGCATCGACCACTACCTGGGCAAGGAGACCGCCCAGAATATCCTGTTCTTTCGCTTCGCCAACACCATCTTCGAGCCGATCTGGAACCGCAACTACGTCTACAGCGTGCAGATCACGGTGGCCGAGGACGTGGACGTGGGGCACCGGGCCGGCTACTACGACCAATCCGGGGTGGTGCGCGACATGGTGCAGAACCACCTGCTGCAGCTGCTGACCCTGGTGGCCATGGAGCCGCCGGCCTCCTTCAACGCGGACGCGGTGCGCAACGAGAAAGTTAAGGTGCTGGCGGCCGTGCGCCCGATGTCGGCCGAGGCCGTGGCGCACGACACCGTCCGGGCCCAGTACCGCAAATACCGCGACACGGCCGGCGTGGCCCCCAACTCGCAGACCGCCACCTACGCGGCCGTGCGCCTGCACATCGACAACTGGCGCTGGCAGGGCGTGCCCTTCTACCTGCGCTCCGGCAAGGCCCTGCGCGCCAAGCGCACCGAGGTCAACGTGCAGTTCCGGCGCCCGCCGCACGTCCTGTTTAACTTCCCGCCCGGCCACCGGCTGAGCAGCAACCTGCTCTCAATCTGCATTCAGCCGGACGAGGGCATCCACCTGCGCTTTGAGGCCAAGGTGCCGGATTCGGTGCTGGACACGCGTTCGGTGGACATGGACTTCCACTTCCGGGATTCGTTCGGGGACGGCGCCCTGCCGGACGCCTACGAGCGCCTGCTGCTGGACGCCCTCAACGGCGACCCGTCGCTGTTCACCCGCGCCGATGAAATCGAGCGGGCCTGGCAGATCACAGACCCGATCCTGGCCGGCTGGGCCAGCCCGCAGGCGCCGCCGCTGACCTTCTACGAAAGCGGCACCGACGGCCCGCCCGAGGCCGACAACTTCATCGCCCTGGACGGCCGGCACTGGCTGACCGGCTGCGAGCACTGACCGGGGAAAAGCAAACGCGCGCCGTCAGTGAGCGCGCGTCAGGGGGAGTGCCCCTATGGGGATTCGAACCCCAGTTTTGGCCTTGAAAGGGCCGCGTCCTGGTCCACTAGACGATAGGGGCAACGGTCGGCATTTTACCACAGGCCCTGCCGCGGGCAGCCGGCCGGAGCGCCCCTATTGCACGCGCTGCGCCTCCAACCGCAGGAGCGGCAGCACCGCCGTCTCGCCCGAGGTCAGCCGGGCCCGCACCTGGTCCGCGCCCAGGCGTTCGCCCAGCGTGTAGTGCTGGGCGGCGTCGCGGTCAAAGCGGTCCACGGCCGTGCGCTGGATCAGGTCAGCCCGGTCCGCGGCGCAGACCACCACAAAGGCCTCCTCGGCCAAGCAGCCCAGAAAATCGTCCGCCGTCCCCAACTGGTTGAGCACGCGGTTGAGCAGCAGCGCCGTGTAGCGCAGCACGTCGGTGCTGGCCAGCAGGCCGTACTGGTCCCGGAAGGCCGAGAGGTGGCGCAGGCGGAACTCGATCAGGCCGCGCTCCGGCCGGCCGCGGGCGGCCGCCACCTCCTCGCGCATCACCCCGCCGGCCGGCAAGCCAGTGAGCGGGTCGTTCAGGTTTTCGCGCAAGGCGCGCTGGACGGCGTTCTGCACGCGCAGGTACAGCTCCTCCAGATCAAAGGGCTTGGTGATGTAATCATCCGCGCCCAGCTGCAGGCCGGCCAGCTTATCGGCCTTTTTGCTGCGCTGGGTGAGGAAGATGGCCGGGATGTGGCGCGTGCGCGGGCTGCGCCGGAAGCCGGCCAGCAGCTCGTAGCCGTCCGTGTCCGGCAGGCCCACGTCCAGCAGCAGCAGGCTGGGCAGGCTCTCGCGCACGCTCAGCGCGGCGCTGGCGCCGTCCGTAGCCAGCGTCACCTTGTAGCCGCGCGCGCCCAGGAAGAGCACCAGCATCTCGGCGATCTCGTCGTTGTCTTCCACAATCAGCAAACGCACGGGGTCAGTCATGGCGGGGGGCGGTCCTCCGGGCAGCGGCCGCGGCCAGCGCGGCCTCGATCTGGGCGTTCAGGCGCCCAGGGTTGGTGGTCTTCATCACGTAGGCATCGGCGCCGGCCGCCTCGGCCAGGGCCGGGTCCGGGCCGCGCAGGCTGGCCGTGAACAGCAGGATCGGCGTGGCCTGGGTGGCCGGCTGTTCGCGCAGGCGGCGGGTGAGCGCGTAACCGTCTAGGTCCGGCATCATCACATCCAGCAGGATGGCGTCGAACGGCTCGCGCTCGGCGCAGGCCAGCGCGCCGGCCGCGTCCGGGGCGTCCACCACGGTGTGCCCGGTCTGGGACAGCAGCAGGACCAGGATGCGGCGCAGGACATCGTCGTCGTCCACCACCAATAGATGCGCCATGCCTGCCGAATTGTAACCGAAACGGGCCTCAGGCCTGCTGGCGCGAGGCCTCCTGCCCGCCGCCGCCCCGCACCTCCGGCCGCCAACGGAACAGCGCCAGCAGCGGGTTGGGCCGGCCCTCCACCGCGTCCGCGATCACGTCGCCGACCACGGGCGCGAACTTGAAAGCGTGCCCCGAGTCGCCGGCGGCCACCACCAGGCCCGGCCGGGCGGGGTCCGGGGCGATCCACAGGTGCCCGTCCCAGGTATCGCAGTAGAAACACTGGCGCGTGAAGGCCAGCGGCGCCTCGGCCAGCTCCGGCAAGTAGCCGCGCAAGAAAACGCGCAGATGCGCAATCTCGGCCTCGGTGACGCCGCGGGCCGGGTCAGCGGGCGAGAGCGAGCGGCCGGCGCCGTGATGGGCGATCTTCACCACACCCTCGCGGTGGAGCGGGAAGCCGTAATAGCCCGTAACCGTGACGTCGGCCCCAAAGACCGGGAAGCGCTCGGCCTGGAAGAGCTCCGGGCGCGCCGGCCGGAGGTGGAAGACCGGCAGGCCGGTGGAGCGCAGCGCGCCGGCCAACTCCGGCAGCAGGTGCGGGGTCCAGGCGCCGGCCGCCACCACCACCTGGCCGGCGGTATGCACCTGGCCGTCGTCCAGCACCACGCCGGCCGCGCGCGAGCCCTGTTCGTGTACGCGCACCACGGCCCGCTCCGTGACGAACCGGACCCCGGCGGCCTCCGCCTGGCGCAGCAGCTGGCCCATGACGCGCCCGCTCTCGGCGTAGCCGCCGAGCGGGTTGTAATAGCCGTCCACAAAGCCGGCCGCCGCCCAGGCCGGAAAGCGCGCGGCGATGGCGGCGGCGTCCAGGCGCTCCGGCCGATGCCCGCGCCGGGCCAGCACCTGGTAGCTCTCGTACTCGTAGTCGCCGGGCTGCAGGGGCGTGCGCGCCGGATAAAAGACCCCGGTCAGATGGACGAGGGGGTCGGGCCAGGCGGCCTGCCAGCGCTGCCAGCCCTCAAAGGCCTGCTCCATCCAGGCCGTGTACACCTCGTCCGGGCCATAGTCCGGGCGCAGGACTTTGCTGATGTCGGTGGAGGCCGCGCCCGGATGCGGCAGCGGGCCGGGGTCGAAAACGGTGACGGCATAGCCGCGCGCCTGAAGCGCCAGCGCGGCCGTCACGCCGTAGACGCCGGCGCCGATAATGGCAATGGTAGGTGAAGACATAGGCGGTGGGGCTCCAGTGGGATGGCGGATGACGGTGAAAGGCGCCGGCCCGGCGTTCAGGCGACGGCGGCGCGGCGGACGTACCACAGGCGCAGGGCCAGCACCAGCGGCACCAGGGCCAGCAGGAACCCCACCCACGTGATCAGCAGGTAGCCGAGCCCCGCGAACAGCAGGCCGCTCCCCAGGCTGCTGGCGGCCGAGACCAGGTTGATCAGCAGGTCGGTGGCGCCCTGGCCGCGGCTGCGCTCGGCCGGCGTCAGGGCATCGGTGAGCAGGGTGCCGCCGGCCACGTAGCAGAAATTCCAGCCCAGGCCCAGCAGGAACAGCGCCACGCCGATCGGCACCACGTCCGGCGAGAGCGGCGCCAGCAGGCAGGCCAACAGCAACAGGGCGGCCCCCAGCGCGATCATGCGCACCCGGCCCCAGCGATCCACCAGCCGGCCGCTGAACAGCGACGGCCCGTACATGCCCAGCGTGTGCGACGAGATGACCAGGGAGATATCGCCCAGGCTGTGCTGGTGGCCGCGCATGTGCAGCGAGGTCATGGACATCAGCATCACCATCACGGCCTGGCCGAGCACCAGCGCGCCCAGGGCGGCCGGCACCCGCCCGTCGCCCAGCAGCACCGCCCAGCCGCGCAGAGCGCCGTCCGCCGCGTCCGCCGGCCCGGCCGCGGCCGGCTGCGCCAGCCCGCGGCCCACCGCGCTCGGGTCCGGCCGCAGGAAGGCCGCAATGACCACCGCCCCGAGCCCGAACAGGGC
>JAEURL010000205.1 GCA_016789165.1 Anaerolineales bacterium
CTCCGGCAGGTCATCAGCCGCCACAGGCGGCAAGTCTTCTTCGGGGATGGCGGGCGGCGGCGCCGACAGATCCGGGGCCAGGGCCTTGAGCCAGTCCGGCATGGCGCCGGCCTCAGCGGACTCCGAGGGGGCGGGCGGCGCGGCCTCTTCCCACTCGACCGCGGCATTGGCGCGAGCGATGGCCTCCGGCGAGGCCGGCTGCAGGAAATCCGGCAGCTCGACCGACGGCGCGGCGGCGGGTTCGGCTGGGGCGGGCTCCGCCGCCGCCGGGCCGCTGACGGCCTTGAGCCAATCCGGCAGGTCCTCCGCCGGCTCGGCCGCCGCCGCGGCTGGGGAGCCGGCGGCCGCCTGCAGCCAATCCGGCAGGGCCTCGGCCGGCTCAGCGGCCGCGGGAAGGCTCGGCTCACCGGCCGCGCGCATCCATGCGGGCAATTCGTCGAGGGCGCCTTCGTCCAGCGGGCCGGTGACCCCGCCCACCTCGGCTGGCGGCGCTGGGGTTTCACTCAACCAGGCCGGCTTGAGGTCGGTGGTCTCGCCGGCCGAAGCGCGCATCCACTCCGGCAATTCCGCCGCGGCCTGGTCGTCCAGCGCGCGCGTCTCGTCGCCGGCTGGCTGTCCCCAATCCGGCGCCGCCTCCGCCTCGCCGGGCGGCGTCAACTTGCCGGTGAGCCACGGCGTGGCGTTGCCGGCCGGCTGCTCGGGTTCCGCGCGCATCCACTCCGGCAGCTCATCCAGACGCCGGGTGGGTTCCTCGGCGGTGGCTGAAGCGGGCGGCGCCAGGTCCTTCATCCAATCCGGGACCTCGGCCTCGGCCAGCGCCCCGGCCGACTCTTCCGGCTTGAGCCACTCGGAGAGGCTGCCGGTCTTCTTCTTTTTGCCGGGCTCGCCGCTTTCGGAGGTGTCCGTGAGCATGCCCGTCGTCGCCTTCATCCAGTCCGGGAGCTCCGGCGCGGGGGCGGCGGCGGCCGGCTCCACGTCCTTGAGCCAGTCCGGCACCTCGCCGGCGGCCGGCAAATCGGTGGCGCCGGTCAGGGCGGCTGGCTGGGCGGTGAGCAAGCCGGTGCCGGTCTTGAGCCAGTCCGGCTCATCGCCCGTATCGGCGGCCAGCGGCGCCGCGAAGGCCTCGGTCTCGCCCAGGGAGGCCGCCCAATCCGGCGCGGCCGACGCGGCGGCGGCTTGTTCGGGAGTCTCGGTCGGCTCCGGCACCCGCACGGCGTCGTCGCGCACGTGCTCCACGCCGTGCCCGTCGGCGAAGGCCTCGTACGGGTCCAGGGCTTCCAGGCGCTGGCGGCAGGCCTTGGCGTCCTCTGGCCGGTTCTGCGCGTGCAAGATCTCGCCCAGCAGGCGGTTGCCGGCCTGGCTGTAGGGCAGCTTGTGCAGGACGTGGTTGACCAGCTCCGTCGCCTCGGCGCGCCGGTTGGTTTCGAACAGCACGCCGGCCAGCAGGGTCAACAGGTCCAGCCGCTCGGGATCTTCGTCCAGGGCGGCGCGCAGCTCGGCTTCGGCCTGGGGATACAGCTCGCCCCTGGCGTACATGCGCGCCAGGGCGCCGCGGGTGAGGCGCGCGCGGGCCGGCATCACGCCGTCGCGCCGGCCGTAGAGCCGGCGCAGCTCTTCTTGAATGGCGGTGTTGGCGGGATTGGATTCGAAGGCGCGCTCCATGTGCCACAGGGCGGCTTCCAGGTTGGCCTCATCTTCGCGCACCAACGACATGCCCACGTGGGCCACGAAGTCGTCCGGCACCGCGGACAGCACCCGCTGGAAGATGTCGGCGGCGTCGCCGTGCCGGCTCTTCTCCAGCAGGCTCTTGCCCAACAGCCGGTAGGCCTCCAGACATTTGGGGAAGTGTGTCAGGAGATGTTTGCAGTGGGCGACGGCTTCGTCGAGCTGTTTCTGCTCGATAAGGCCGTCGATCTGGTGCAGATACGTACGCAGCCCGATTTCCGCCATGGCGTAGCCTTCTCCTGCGCGGAGTATCCTATGAATTACGGCAATTTGCAACCGAATTACGCGGTGCGGGTTGATCAGAGGCCGTGCAGACCACGCACGCGATAGAGCGTGGCCTCAATGCGGGCCAGCGGCTCGGGATAGGGGGCGATGCCGAGCGGGTCGGCGGCCGGCGCGTCGCCCAGCAGGGCGTGCAGCGAGGCCGCCACGCTGTGGGCCAGCGCGGCCGGGTCGTAGCCGCCCTCCAGCACCAGCGCCAGCCGGCCGCCGCAGTGTTCGCGCGCCAGGGCGCGCAGCCCGCTCACCAGCTGGTAGTAGCCCGTGGTCGAGATCTGCAAGGCGGCCAGCGGGTCGCGCCAATGCGCGTCGTAGCCGGCCGAGACCAGCAAAAGGTCGGGCCGAAAACGCGCGGCGGCCGGCGCGAGCACGGCCTCCAGGATGCGGTGGAAGGCGGCGTCGCCGGCGCCGGCTGGCAGGGGAATGTTAACGGTGGCGCCGCGGCCGGCGCCCTCGCCGGTCTCGGCTTCTTCCCCGGACTGCGGGTAGATGCCGTGCTGATGGGTGGAGATGAAGAGGACGCTGGGGTCGGCGTAGAAGGCGGCCTGGGTGCCGTTGCCGTGGTGGACGTCGAAGTCCACGATCATGACCTTGGCACAACCGCGGGCCTGGGCGTGGCGCGCAGCCAGGGCCATGTTGCTGAACAGGCAGAAGCCCATCGCCTGCGTGGGGGTGGCGTGGTGGCCGGGCGGCCGCACCAGGGCGAAGGCGGCCTCGGCTTCACCGTCCAGCACGGCCTCCACCGCCCGCAGGGCGCCGCCGGCCGCCAGCTGCGCGCAGGCGAACGACTCGGGCGTGATGTAGGTGGGCGCGTGGTCGATGTAACCGGGCGCGTCGCCCATGACCCGTTCCAGCGCCTCGACGTAGCGGGCGGGATGGACGCGCGTCAGTTCGGCGGGCGTGGCCGGTCGCGGGGCCAGGTGGCGCAGGCGGCTGTGCAGGCCGGAGCTGTGCAGGATCCGTTCGATGGCCGGCACGCGCCGGGCATTTTCGGGATGGTCGTCGTGGTCGTGTTCGGGCGCGGGGACGGTGACGATGGCGACGGGCATGGGGGAATGATATCTGACGAACGCCGGATGGCAAGGAGCAGTTAGCGCCCATCGATAGCCGGCGGTAAGGGCCGGCGGCGGCTGGGCAGGTCGCGCGCCGGGCCAAGTGGTGACATGTGGCGGTTGATTTCCGCCGATGGGCGTGGTAATCTCAGATTAGATATTATATCTAATCTGAGATCTTTATGGAAAATCAGGCAACAGCTGGCGCCACGACCCACAAACAGCTGCGCCGGGTAGTGGCGGAGCGGATCCGCTCCGCCATCCAGGAAGGCGCGCTGAAGCCCGGCGAATGGCTGCGGCAGGAACGGCTGGCGCAGGAATACGGTGTCAGCCAGATGCCGGTGCGCGAGGCGCTCAAGGAATTGGCCGCCGAGGGCCTGGTGGAGCACGTCCCCTACCGGGGCGTGCGCGTGGTGGCGTTCTCGGCCGATGACGTGGCGGACCTGTACGCGGCGCGCGCCTTCCTGGAGGGCATGGCGGCGCGCGCCGCCGCCCAGCACATCACGGCCGCCGAGCTGGGCCAGCTGCGCGAGCTGCAGGCCCAGATGAGCGCGCGCCAGGCGCCGGCCGCCCTGCCCGAATACCTGGAGCTGAACCGGAGCTTCCACCAGTTGATCTGCGCCGCCGGCCGGCGCGCCTACCTCATCCGCTTGCTCAACCAGATCTGGGCCGCCTTCCCCACCATGCTGTGGGGCAACGTCACCGCCGCCGTGCGGGTGACGCTGCCGGAGCGCGACGCCAGCGATCTGGCCGAACATCCCGCCATTCTGGAGGCCCTGGAGCGGCACGACGCCGCCGCCGCCGAGCGCCTGATGCGCCAGCACGTCGAAGCCACCGGCGCGGAGCTGGTGGCGCTTCTGCGCCGGCCCGCGCCGCCCGCCTCGGCCCCCTCTCAAGGAGACCTGTGATGCCTCGTACGCGTGTCTTGATCATGGGCGCCGCCGGGCGCGACTTCCACAACTTCAACACCGTCTTTCGCGAGAACGACGCCTACGAGGTCGTCGCCTTCACGGCCACGCAGATCCCCAACATTGACGGCCGGCAGTATCCGCCTGAGCTGGCCGGCGCCCGGTACCCGAACGGGATCCGCATCTACCCGGAAAGCCAGCTGCTGGACCTGATCCGCGACCTGCGCGTGGACGAGGTGGTCTTCGCCTACAGCGATGTGCCCCACACCTACGTCATGCACCAGGCCTCCAAGGTGCTGGCGGCCGGCGCCAACTTCCGCCTGCTGGGCCTGAAGGACACCCAGATCAAATCCCACAAGCCCGTAGTCTCCATCGGCGCGGTGCGCACGGGCGCCGGCAAATCGCAGACCACGCGCCGCGTGGCCGACATCCTGCGCGACCTGGGCTACCAGGTGGCCGCGGTGCGCCACCCCATGCCCTACGGCAACCTGGTGGCCCAGACCGCCCAGCGCTTCGCCGACTACGACGACCTGGACGAGTACCAGTGCACGATCGAGGAGCGCGAGGAGTACGAGCCGCACCTGGACCGCGGCGTGCTGGTCTTCGCGGGCGTGGACTATGAGAAGATCCTGCGCCTGGCCGAGCAGGAGGCCGACATCGTCCTGTGGGACGGCGGCAACAACGACCTGCCGTTCTTCAAGAGTGACCTGCACATCGTGGTGGCCGATCCGCACCGCCCCGGCCACGAGTCCACCTACTTCCCCGGCGAGGCCAATGTCCGCCTGGCCGACGTGATCGTGCTCAACAAGGTCGACACCGCCGACCATGCCAACGTGCTGGCGGTGCGGCACGCCGCGCAGCCCCACAACCCCGGCGCGCTGGTGGTGGAGGCGGCCTCGCCGCTGACCGTGGAAGATCCGGCCGCCATCCGCGGCCGGCGGGTGCTGGTGGTGGAGGACGGCCCGACCCTGACCCACGGCGAGATGGCCTACGGCGCTGCCTGGGTGGCCGCCGAGCGCTTTGGCGCGGCCGAGATCGTGGACCCGCGCCCGTACGCGGTCGGCTCCATCGCCGAGACCTACCGCAAATATCCGACCACCGGCGCGGTGCTGCCGGCCATGGGCTACGGCGCCGAGCAGGTGCAGGAGCTGGAGCAGACCATCCGCAACGCGCCGGTCGACCTGGTGCTGATTGGCACGCCCATCGACCTGCGGCGCGTGCTGACCCTGGACAAGCCCGCCCAGCGCGTGCGCTACGAACTGCAGGAGATCGGCCAGCCCACGCTGCACACCGTGCTGGCCGCCAAATTCGGCGCGCGGCGCTAGGCCGGCGGCTATAATGGGCGCATCCTGTTTTGAGCCGCTCTGAGGAACCTCACCATGCGCCACTTCTTGCACATCGCCGATTATTCGCCCCGGGAATTGCAGGCCCTGCTGGACCTGGCCGTTCAGCTGAAGAAAGAGCGCGCCCGCGGCGGCAACAAGCCGCTGCTCAAGGGCCGGGTCCTGGGCATGGTCTTTCAAAAGCCGTCCCTGCGCACGCGCGTCTCGTTCGACATGGCCATGCGCCACCTGGGCGGTGACGCGCTCTACCTCTCGCCGGCCGAGATCGGCCTGGGCCAGCGCGAATCCGTGGCGGACGTGGCCCGCGTGCTCTCCGGCTACGTGGACGCCATCATGGCC
>JAEURL010000212.1 GCA_016789165.1 Anaerolineales bacterium
GACGCGGGCAATCACCCGGTCGTCTCCGAGAACGACCAGGCGCGCTATCTGGCCGCGGCCGTGCGGCGCGTCCGCGCGGAGTGGCCGTGGGTGGAGTTGTTGACGGTCTGGAACCTGAGCCGCGGCGGGGCGCCGGGCGACGCGATGGCCGGCTTCAGCCTGCTCAAGCCGGACGGCACGCCGCGCCTGGCCTACGCGGCCCTGCAGAACCTGCTGCGGCCGGCGGCCGAGTCAGATCCGTAAAGGCGGCCGGCCGCTCCCGCGCCGGCCGGCCGCCCTGGATCATTGCGGCAGGAAGAAACTCAGCACCAGCAGGCAGGTGCCGGCCACGCCGCACAGGACCACGACGCCCAGCACCACCAGGCCGGCGATCTTGGCCAGCTGGCGGCCGCTCCCGGTGGAGGCCGGCGGCGGGGCGGCGTTCACGCGGCCGCCAGCTTCCGGGCCGCCGCGATCACCTCGGCGTAGTTGGGCTGCTCGCCCAGCGCCGGCATGTAGGCCACGTAGTGCAGCCGGTCGTCCTGGCCCACCACGAACACGGCCCGCCGATGCCAGCGGCGCTCCTTGATCCAGGTGGCGTACTTCCCGGCGAAATCCATATCCAGGTGGTCGCTGACGACGTAGACGCGCTCCACGCCGGCGGCCGCGCACCAGTTCTTCTGCGTCGGCGGCAGGTCGGCGCTGATGGTGATGACGCGCACGGCCTCGCCCAGGCCGGCGGCCTCTTCGTTGAAGCGGCGCGTCTCGGTGTCACAGACGCTGGTGCTCAGCGACGGCACGGCCGCCAGGATGCGCACGGTGCCGGCCGTCTCGGCCAGCACATCCACCTCGGTCCACGGGTTCAAGCCCGTCCAGGCGCCCACCTGCGCCTTGAAGCGCGGCGCCGGCTGGCCCACCTGCACGTCTTCGCCGAGGACCGTGGCGAACTTATCACCCAGTTTGATCACGTCGGTGCGTTCGACAAGCATGGATTACCTCTCCGTCTGGATTTCGAAAAATCATATCACACCGCCGCGTGCGCATTGACAACCCCCAGGCCGGATGATATTCTGCGCGCATGATCTTCGGCCGCGAGTTGCTGGAGGCGCGCGAGGCACAGCTGCTGGCCCCGTATGGCCTGAAAAGCCGCGACTCGCGCGGGCGGGCCCACCAGCCGGACCCCGAGCCCGAAGACCGCACCGCCTTCCAGCGCGACCGCGACCGCATCCTCCACACCACGGCCTTCCGCCGGCTCGAATACAAAACCCAGGTCTTCATCAACTACGAGGGCGATTACTACCGCACGCGCCTGACGCACACCCTGGAGGTGGCCCAGATCGGGCGGACGGTGGCGCGCTCCCTGGGCGCCAACGAGGACC
The DNA here is from genome assembly GCA_016789165.1 of Anaerolineales bacterium. GTDB lineage: Bacteria > Chloroflexota > Anaerolineae > Anaerolineales > UBA6663 > SpSt-583. Next base: position 1,359 of record JAEURL010000212.1, read on the forward strand.
TGGTGGAGGCGATCTGCCTGGCGCACGACCTGGGGCACTCGCCCTTCGGCCACGCCGGCGAGGTGGCCCTCGATGAGCTCATGCAGGACCGCGGCGGCTTCGACCACAACAAGCAATCCCTGCGCATCGTCACCAAGCTGGAGCAGCGCTACCCCAACTGGCCGGGCCTCAACCTGACCTGGGAGGCGCGCGAGGGCATCGTCAAGCACGAGACCGAATACGACGTGGCCGACGCCAGCCAGTACGACCCCGAAAAGCGCGGCCACCTGGAGGCCCAGATCGCCAACGCCGCCGACGAGCTGGCCTACACCGCGCACGACCTGGACGACGGCCTGCGCGCCGGCCTGATCACGCCCGGCGACCTGAAAGGCCTGGGGTTGTGGGAGTACGCCCGCGACAGCATCGGCTGGCACGGCGAGGTCCTGGACCAACTCACCCGCCACCGCCTGATCCGGCGCCTGATCGGCCTGGAAGTGGCCGACCTGGTGGGGGCCACCCACGCCCGCCTGGAGGCCGCCGGCGTCCAGTCGGTGGAGGCCCTGCAGCGCCTGGACCACAACGTCATCGGCTGGGGGGCCGAGCTGGCGGCCCGCAACCGCGAGCTAAAGCGCTTCCTGTACGCCAACATGTACCGGCACTACCGCGTGGCGCGCATGGAGGCCAAGGCCAACCGCGTGCTGGCCGACCTGTTTGCGGCCTACACGCGCAAGCCCGACCAACTGCCCAAGGAAACGCGCCAGCGGGCCGAGGTCACCGGCGACCTGCACCGGGCCGTCTGCGATTACCTGGCCGGCATGACCGACCGCTTCGCCCTGGACGAGCACTACAAGCTCTTCGACCCCTACACCCTGCCGTAGCCGTCGCCGGCGGGTGGACAGCCCGCCCGCAATTGGGTAGAGTTACCGCCCGAACCTGGCGCGGCCGGCCGGCCGCGCTGTCTCTCGTGAGGATCGACCTGTGAGCGAGAAATTCCTGACCCCCGAAGGCGCCGACAAAGTCAAGGCCGAGCTGAAAGAGCTGATCGAGGTCAAACGCCCCGAGATCGCCCAGCGCCTGCGCGAGGCCATCAAAATGGGCGATCTGTCCGAAAACGCCGACTACATCATGGCCAAGGAAGATCAGGGCTTCCTGGAGGGCCGCATCCTGGAGCTGCAGGAGCTGCTGCGCGCCGCCACCATCATCACCGAGAGCGCGCCCACCGGTGTGGTCAGCATGGGCAGCCGCGTCACCGTCCAGGAGTCCGGCCAGGACCCAGAGACCTTCATCCTGGTCGGGGCCAAGGAAGCCGATCCGCGCCAGGGCCGCATCTCCAATGACTCGCCGATGGGCCGCGCCCTGCTGGGCAAGCGCGTGGGCGACGCCGCCAAGGTGGAGACCCCGGCCGGCGCCATCAAGATGAAGATCATCAAGATCGAGTAGCGCGCCGCCCGCCGGCCCCCGCCGCCGGAGGAAGGGGGCGCCGGGTCGGGCAGCCAGGCCGGTATGTCCCAACGTCAGCAGCTGGAACGGCTCCTCGAAATCGACCGCCAGATCCGGGCCGGCCTGTTCCCCAATGCCGCCCGCATCGCGGCCCAGCTGGAGGTCAGCCAGCGCGTCGTCTACACCGACAAGCGCTTCCTGGTGGACCGGCTCGGCGCGCCAATCGCCTTCGACCGCGAGCGCGGCGGCTGGACCTACACCGACCCCACCTGGGCCCTGCCCACCCTGTTCGCCACCGAGGGCGAGCTGCTGGCCTTCTTCCTGAGCATGGAGGTCGCCCGGCGCTACCTGGGCACCGCCTTCGAAGCCCCCCTGCGGGCCGCCGTCGGCAAGCTGGCCGCCAGCCTGGGCGACCGCGTGCAGATCAGCCCGGACCAGTTGCGCGAGACCTACACCTTCTCGGCGCCGGAGACGCCGGCCGTTCCGCCCGAGCTGCTGGCCGACCTGCACCGCGCCATCCGCGAGCAGCGCGCCGTGCAGATGACCTATTACACCGCCAGCCGCGGCGAGCGCGGCGAACGGACCGTGAACCCGCACCACCTGTACAACATCCGCGGCGATTGGTACCTGGCCGCCTTTGACCGGCGGCGCGGCGAAATGCGCAGCTTCCACGCCGGCCGCATTGAGCGCTGGCAGGTGCTGGACGAGCGCTTCCAGCGCGCGCCGGAGTTCTCGGCCGAGGCCTATTTCGAGTCGGCGTTTCAAAACGAGCGCGGCGCGCCGCAGGCCGTGGCCATCCGCTTTGACGCCCAGCAGGCGCCCTACATCCGCGAGCGGCGCTGGCACGCCAGCCAGGCCCCGCTGGAGCCCTTGCCTGACGGCGGCGTGATCCTGCGCCTGACGGTCGGCGGCCTGGACGAGGTGAAGCGCTGGGTGCTGCAATACGGCCCGCACGCCGAGGTGCTGGCGCCGCCCAGCCTGCGCCGCGCCGTGGCCCAGGCGCTGCGCGCGGCCGGCCAGCACTACGCGGATCTGGAACCGCTCAGCCGGACGCCTGATACTCCCGCGGATTGAAGCGCGCCACGCGCCGGCGAAAGCTCCAGGTGCTGCCCGGCCAGAGGGTGGAGTTCCGGCCGGTCGCGTCTAGATACCAGCTCCGGCAGCCGCCCGCCACCCACACCGTCCCGCGCATCCGCTCGTCCACCGCGCGCACAAAGGCCGCTTGCGCCTCGGCCCGCGGCTCCACGGCCGCCGCGCCGGCCGCCTCCAGATAGCGCAGCGCCCCCAGCAGGTGATCCAACTGGGCCTCCAGCATCAGCAGCACCGAGGTGTGCCCCAGGCCGGTGTTAGGCCCCTGCAGCAGAAACAGGTTCGGGAAACCGGCCACCGTGGTGCCCAGGTGCGCCTGCGGGCTGCCGGCCCAAACCTCGGCCAGCGTGCGCCCGGCCCGGCCGCGCACCCGGCGCGCAAACGGAAACTCGGTCACCCGGAAGCCGGTGCCGAAGATCAGGGCCTCGGCCGGCCATTCCGCGCCGGAGCCGTCCACGATTGAACGCGGACGGACCTCGGCCACGCCGGCCGTGATCACGGCCACGTTCGGCTGGATCAGGGCGGGGTAATAGGTGTTGGAGAGCAGGATGCGCTTACAGCCGATGGTGTAGCGCGGCGTCAGCCGGGCCCGCAGGTCCGGGTCCGCCACGGCCCGCGCCAGGTGCCGGCGGGCGGCCCCCTCCAGCACGCGCATCAGCCCGGGATGCTGAAACGCGACCACGCTGGCCTCGCGCACGGCATACAGGCCCAGGCGCAGCAGCCGCTGGGTGATCGGCCAGCGCGCGAACAGCCGGCGCTGGCCGGCCGGGATAGCGCGCTCGACGCGCGGCAGCACCCACGGCGGGGTGCGCTGGAACAGCGCCAAGCGGCTTACCAGCGGCTGCAGGGCGGGCACGAACTGGATGGCGGAGGCCCCGGTGCCCACCACGGCCACAGCCTTCCCGCGCAGGTCCAGGTCCGCGGGCCAGCGCGCCGAGTGGAAGGCCGGCCCCGTGAAGCGCTCCTGGCCGGGCAGATCCGGGAGGGCCGGCTCCGCCAACGCGCCGGGCGCCAGCACCAGCACCTGGGCCGTGAAAGGTCCCTGAGAAGTCTCAAGCTGCCATCGCCCAGCGGCGGCCTCCCAGCGCGCGGCCAGCACCTCGTGGTTGAAGCGCAGGTGGGGCGCCAGGCCGAACTCGCGCACGCAGCGCTCCAGGTAGGCCCAGATCTCGGGCTGCGGCGAGAAGGTGCGCGTCCAGCCGGGGTTGGGCGCGAATGAGTACGAGTACAGGTGCGATTCGACGTCGCAGGCGGCGCCGGGATAGGCGTTGTCCCGCCACACGCCGCCCACCGCGCCGGCCCGCTCGAAGATCAGGAAGTCGTCGCAGCCGGCCTGCCGCAGGCGGATGGCCGCGCCCAGCCCGCCGAAGCCGGCCCCGACGATGGCGATGCGCGGGGCCGTGGTCATGCTTGCTCCCCGCGCAGCGAGCCGTCCGGACGCAGGAACAGGCGCTTGATCACGGCCCAGTAGCGCACCGGCAGCCAGCTCTGCAGGGCCGCCAGCAGCTGGGCGTCGCGGCCGATCAGCAGGCGGCCCGCGCGGCGCTCCGTGGCGCGCACGATCGCGGCAGCGGCCGCCGCCGGCGTCAGCCGCAGCTGGGCCGTGAAGGCCGCGGCCTGGCGGCGGGCCTGCTCCGGGTCCGCGCCGGCGGCCACCCGCGCGTGCAGGGCGATGTTCGTCCGCACCCCGCCCGGGTGGACCACGGTCACGCCCACCGGCGTGGCCTCCAGTTCGTGCCGCAGGGCCTCGCTGAAGCCGCGCACCGCAAACTTGGAGGCCGCGTAAGCGGTCTGCGCGGCCGGCGCGATGAGGCCGAAGATGCTGGAGACGTTCACGATTTGGGCCTGCCCGGCGCGCAGCAGGCCGGGCAGGAAGGCCTTGGTCAGCGTCACCTGGGCCAGGAAGTTGATCTCCACCACCCAGCGGAAATCATCCAGCGCCATCTCCTGGAAGGTGCCGGCCAGCGCCACGCCGGCGTTGTTCAGCAGCACCGTCACCGGGCGGCGGTGCGCGGCCGCCACCTGCTCCGGCAGGGCGCCGGCGGCCGCCTGATCGGCCACATCCAGGACATGCACGCTGGCCGGGACGCCGACCGCCGCGGCCCGGCGCGCAGTCTCGGCCAGGCCGGCGGCGTCGCGGTCGGCCAGCGCCAGGTGACAGCCGCGGCGGGCCAGCGCCTCGGCCGTGGCCTGGCCGAGGCCGGCGGCTGCGCCGGTGATGACGGCCAGTCCATCGGCAAGCACCAGCGGTGGGCGATGCGGCACGGCGTCTCCTATTGTCGATTGAGGGCGGACCACAACCAGGCGATCAGCAGGACGGCCCCCAGCCCCCACAGCGCCACGATCACGAGCGCGACGGCGCGGCTCACCGGCCGGCCGCCGGCCAGTTCGGCGCGCGCCCGCCCCCGGCTCTCCGCCAGCACAGCCGGCGGGATCAGCCGCAGCGCCAGCCAGATCC
>JAEURL010000213.1 GCA_016789165.1 Anaerolineales bacterium
GAACCGGGCAGCGCCGGCGAGCCGCTCTATCTGGACGTGGTGGCGGCCCTGCACGAGGCCTGGGAGGGGGCCATGCCCACCGTCATTGGCGGCCGCTACGGGCTCTCCTCCAAGGAGTTCACCCCGGCCATGGCCCGGGCCGTATTCGACGAGCTGGACAAGGTCTGGGCGGACGGCCGGGCTCACCGCCGGCACTTCACGGTCGGCATCAAGGACGACGTCACCCACCTCAGCCTGGACTATGATCCGGCCTTCAATATCGAATCGCCGGACACGGTCCGCGCCATGTTCTTCGGCCTGGGCTCGGACGGCACGGTGGGCGCCAACAAGAACTCGATCAAAATCATCGGCGAGGACACGCCCAACCATGCCCAGGGCTACTTTGTGTACGACTCCAAGAAGTCCGGGTCGGTGACGGTCTCGCACCTGCGCTTTGGCCCGCGGCCTATCCGCGCTCCGTTTCTGGTGGAGGCGGCCAACTTTGTGGCCTGCCACCAGTTCAGCTTTCTGGAGCGCTTCGACATGCTCAAGTACGCGGTGCCGGGCGCGGTCTTCCTGCTCAACAGCCCGCACGGGCCGGAGACGGTCTGGAACCACCTGCCGCGCAGCGTGCAGCAGCAGATCATCGACAAGGGGTTGAGGTTCTATGTGATCGACGCGCTCAAGGTGGCGCGCGAGGCCGGCATGGGCGGGCGCATCAACACCGTCATGCAGGTCTGCTTCTTCGCCATCAGCGGCGTTTTGCCCAAGGCCGAGGCCATCGAGGCCATCAAGAACTCGATCCGCAAGACGTACGGCAAACGCGGCGAGGCGGTGGTGCAGAAGAACTTCGCGGCCGTGGACGCCGCGCTCGAGCACCTGTACGAGGTGGACTTCCCGCGCGAGGCCGGCAGCCTGATCGAGCGCCGCGCCGTGGTGCCGGCCAGCGCGCCCGACTTCATCAAGAAGGTCACGGCGCCGATGATGGCCGGCCTGGGCGATGACCTGCCGGTCAGCGCGCTCCCGGCCGACGGCACCTATCCCACCGGGACGACCAAGTGGGAGAAGCGCAACATCGCCACCGAGATCCCGGTCTGGGATCCGGCCATCTGCATCCAGTGCGGCAAGTGCTCGTACGTCTGTCCGCACGGCGTGATCCGCGAGAAGGTCTACGAGCCGGTCCTGCTGGACCGGGCGCCGGCGGCCCTCAAGCGGGCGCCGGCCCGCTTCAAGGAATTCAAGGACATGGCCTACACCCTGCAGGTGGCGCCCGAGGACTGCACGGGCTGCGGCATCTGCGTGGAGGCCTGCCCGGTCAAGAACAAGACCGAGGCCCGGCTGCGCGCCATCAACATGCAGCCGCAGGCGCCGCTGCGCGAGCAGGAGCGCTTGAACTGGGAGTTCTTCCAGACCCTGCCGGAGGTGGACCGCACGGCCGTGCCGGTCAACTCGGTGAAGTATTCGCAGCTGCTGACGCCGCTGTTTGAGTTCTCCGGCGCCTGCGCGGGCTGCGGCGAGACACCCTACCTCAAGCTGATCAGCCAGCTCTTTGGCGACCGGGCCCTGATCGCCAATGCCACCGGCTGTTCGTCCATCTACGGCGGCAACCTGCCGACCACGCCCTGGACGCAGAACAAAGACGGGCGCGGGCCGGCCTGGGCCAACTCACTCTTTGAGGACAACGCCGAATTCGGCTACGGCATGCGCCTGGCTGTGGATCACCAGCTGGCCACCGCCACCCAACTGCTGGCCGGCCTGCACGACACGGTGGGCGCCGATCTGGCCGCCGGGCTGCTGCAGGCTGACCAGTCGGACGAGGCCGGCGTCCAGGCCCAGCGCAACCGCGTGGCCGATCTGAAGCGCCGGCTGACCAAGCGCAACGGCAAGACCTCGGCGGCCGCCGCCCGCCTGCTGGATCTGGCCGATATCTTCGTGCGCCGCTCGGTCTGGATCGTCGGTGGCGACGGCTGGGCCTACGACATCGGCTACGGCGGCCTGGACCACGTGCTGGCGGCCGGCCGCAAGGTGAACGTCCTGGTGATGGACACCGAGGTGTACTCCAACACCGGCGGGCAGATGAGCAAGGCCACGCCGCGCGCGGCGGTGGCCAAGTTCGCGGCGGCCGGCAAGCCGATGCCCAAGAAGGATCTGGCGCTGCTGGCGGTCTCGTACGGCCACATCTACGTGGCGCGCGTGGCCATGGGCGCCGACGACGAGCAGGCCGTCAAGGCCATCGCCGAGGCCGAAGCCTACAACGGCCCGGCCCTGATCATCGCCTACGCCCACTGCATCGCCCACGGCTATGACCTGAAGCACGGTCTGAGCCAGCAGAAGCTGGCCGTGCAATCCGGCTACTGGCCGCTCTTCCGCTACAACCCGGCGCTCAAGGCGGATGGCAAGAACCCGTTCCTGCTGGACTCCAAGCCGCCCATCGTCTCGGTGGACAAGTACATGTACAACGAGGGCCGCTTCAATATGCTCTCACAGAGCCATCCGGACGAGGCCCATCACCTGCTGGAGATGGCCCAGTCCGACGTCAACACCCGCTGGACCACCTACGAGCGGCTGGCCAAGGGCCAGTAAGAGACGCCCTTTCCGTATTGCGTATCCCGGCGGCTGGCCAGCCGGGGTACGCAACACGCAATACGGAGACTTTATGCCCGACCTATCGACCACCTACCTGGGACTAAGCCTGTCCAACCCGATTGTCCCCTCCGCGTCGCCGCTCACCCGCCGGCTGGATGGGTTGCGGAAACTGGAGGACGCCGGCGCTTCGGCGGTGGTGCTGTACTCGTTGTTCGAGGAGCAGGCCATCCTGGAAAGCCACCTGATGGACCTGTACTTGAGCCAGGGCACGGAGAGCTTCGGCGAGGCGCTCACCTATCTGCCCGAAGCGCCGGATTACCGGACCGGGCCGGAGGAGTACCTCGAGCACCTGTTCAAGGCCAAGCAGGCGCTCGGCATCCCCGTGATCGCCAGCCTGAACGGCTATTCGCCGGGCGGCTGGGTGCGCTACGCCAAGCAGATTGAACAGACCGGCGCGGACGCCCTGGAACTGAATATGTACTTCGTCGCCACCGACCCGAGCATGGGCAGCCAGGCGGTGGAGGACATGTACATCCAACTGCTGGCCGACATCCGCGCCACCGTCAAGATCCCGATCGCGGTCAAGCTCAGCCCGTTCTTCAGCGCCCTGCCGAACATGGCCATGCGCCTGGAGAAGGCCGGCGCACGGGGGCTGGTGCTCTTCAACCGCTTCTACCAGCCCGACATTGACATCGAGATGCTGGACGCCGTGCCGCACCTCGTGCTGAGCACCTCGGACGAACTCCGCCTGCCGCTGCGCTGGATCGCCGTGCTGTACGGCAAGGTAGACTGCGACCTGGCCCTGACCTCCGGCGTGCACACCAGCGAAGACGTGGTCAAGGGCCTGCTGGCCGGCGCTTCGGTGACCATGATGGCCTCGGCGCTTCTGCAGCACGGTGTGGGCCACGTCACCACCGTGCTCAAGAGTCTGGAGCGCTGGCTGACCGAGCACGAGTATGAATCCGTGGCCCAGCTGGAAGGCAGCATGAGCCTCCAGTCCGTCCCCAACCCGGCCGCTTACGAGCGCGCCAACTATATGCGGGTGCTGAGCTCCTACGGCCCCGCGCGTCTGTAGGCGTTGACGGGCCGGCGGCCTCGACTGGGGCCGCCGGCCCGCTGCGCAGTGAGAGCAACGTCTTGGAAGAAAAGAGCCCCTTCTCGTTTGACGCCCTCATGCCGCGCGACATGGCCGCGCGGGCGGAGACGGCCGGCGTGGCTAAGGCCGCCCTGGGGCCGTACCGCATGCTGGCGTTGGCCGTCCTGGCCGGCGCCTTTGTCTCCTTGGGGGCTATGTTTGCCACGGTGGCGGCGGCCGGCGGCCAGGCGCTGCCCTTCGGGGTGAGCCGCCTGCTGATCGGCCTGACCTTCAGCCTGGGCCTGATCCTGGTGGTGGTGGCCGGCGCCGAGCTTTTCACGGGCAATAACCTGATCGTCATGGCCTGGGCCAGCGGCAAGGTCACCACGCCGCGGCTGCTGCGCAACTGGGGCCTGGTCTACCTGGGCAACTTTGTGGGCGCGGTGCTCACCGCGCTCCTGGTCTATCTGAGCGAGCATTTTCGGTTTGGCGGCGGGCAGGTGGGCCTGGCGGCGCTCAACATCGCCCAGTCAAAAGCCAGCCTGGCCTTCGTGCCGGCCATGATGCTCGGCGTGCTGTGCAACGCCCTGGTCTGTCTGGCGGTCTGGCTGTGCATGAGCGCGCGCAGCACGACCGACAAAATCTTGTCGATCATCCCGCCCATCACGGCCTTCGTGGCTGCCGGCTTCGAGCACAGCATCGCCAACATGTACTTCATCCCGCTCGGGCTGTTCATCAAGGCCGGCGCGCCGCCGGAGTTCTGGACGGCCGTGGGCAAGACCGCGGCGGATTTCCCCAGCCTGACCTGGGACCGCTTCTTGGTGGGCAACCTGCTGCCGGTGACCCTCGGCAATGTCATTGGCGGGGCCTTGATGGTGGGCCTGGCCTACTGGTTTATCTATCTGCGGCCCAGCTGGACCAAGGGTTCGGTCGGGCCGGGCGAAGAGCCGCCGGCGCGCCGCTGAGCGCCGGC
>JAEURL010000225.1 GCA_016789165.1 Anaerolineales bacterium
GCAGGTTGGTCAGCAGAATCCGCAGCAGGTGCAGATCGCCGGCGACGGTCAGATCCGGCTCGAGGCTGACCGCGACCGCCCGCCCCGGCTCGCCGGCCTGCAGATCCTGGATGGCGCCGCGCACCAGCGCCGAGAGGTCCACCGGTTGGCGGTGCAGCTCCTGGCGGGTCACCCGCGAGAGCAGCAACAGCGCGTCGATCAGCTGCCCCATCTGCTGGGCGCCGTGGCGGACGCGGCGCAGGTCGGCCTGGCCGGCCTCGCCCAGCCGGTCCCCGTAGTCCTCCAGCACCACCTGGCTGAAGCCGTCGATGGCCCGCAGCGGCGCGCGCAGGTCATGGGAGACCGAGTAGGCGAAGGCCTCCAGTTCGCGGTTGGCCACTTCCAACTGGGCGGTGCGCTCCGCTACCCGGCGCTCCAGCTCGGCCTCGATGCGCTTGCGGTCGCCGATATCCTGAACGGTGGCGATGAAGAAGTCGACGCCCCCGTCCGCGGCGCGCAAACAGCGTACGTCGATGGTGGCATAGACGATTTCGCCGTCTGGCCGGATGAAGCGCTTGTCCAGCCGGTAACCATCGCTCGCCCCCGCCAGCACCCGCTCGAACTCCGCGAGATCGAGGGCCAGGTCGTCCGGATGCGTCATTTCCTTCCAGGTCTTCTGTATCAGCACCTCGCGCGGGTAGCCCAGGATCTCGGCCAGCCGCTCGTTGACGCGCACCCAGCGTTTGGTCTTGGGCGAGGTAATCGCCATGCCGATGAACGGCAGCTCATAGAACAAGCGCAGCTGCGCCTCGTTCTCGCGCAAGACCTGTTCGAGGCGCCGGGCTTCTGTCACATCCAGCCCCAGGCTGGCAACCCCCGTGACCTCCCCGGCCGCGCCGCGCAGGTTGGTATTGGTCCACAGCACCTGCCGGCGCTCGCCCGACGGCAAGACAATTTCATTCTCATAGCTGGCCGGGAAGCCATCCCGCTGCACGTGATCAGTGAATACCGAGCGCAGGTTCAATTCGGGCGGGATGAAGCGGGCGAACCAATCCTGGCCCCGCAGCGCCTCGGGCTGGCAGCCGGCGGCCTGCGCCAGCCGGCTGTTGGCGAACGTGATCCGGCCGGCCGTATCCAGTGCTACGGCGTAGAGCGGACTCAGCTCCAGGGTCTCGCGGAAGCGGCGCTCGGATTCAGCCAGCGCCTGTCCGGTTCGTTTGCGCTCGGTGATGTCCTGAATGGTGCCGATCATCCGGACCGGCTGGCCGGCCGCGTCGAACTCCAGCTCGCCCAGGCCATGCACCCAGCGCTCCTGGCCATCCCGGCGCCGGATGATCCGGTACTCCTTGTCGAAACGGTTGTGGCCGGCCAGGACGTGCTCGGCCAGGTACGCCTGCATCTCCGCCTGGTGCTCCGGGTGCACGAGCTGCAGCCAGCCGGCCACGTCCTTCGCGTACGCGTCGTCGATGCCCAGAAGGGTGTCCAGCTTCGGCGAGCTGATCCACACGCCGGTCTGGGCGTTGAGGTAGTACGAGCCCAGGTCCCCCACCTCCTGCGACTTCGTCAGGAAGTACTCGTTCTCACGCAGCGCCTGCTCGACCTGCCTGCGGGCCGAAATGTCGCGCACGATGCTGAGCAGCACCCGCTCGCCGTCCAAATCCAGGCCACGCGAGCTGACCTCCACGGGGAAGAGGCTGCCATCCTGGCGCCGGTGAACGGTCTCAAACAGCAGGCCGGCGGTGCTGGCCTGCTGCAGCTGCCCGGTAACCAGGTCCTGGGTGCCCGGCGCGCGCAGAGCGCGGATATTGAGGCCCAGGAGCTCGGCCTCGCTGTAGCCATAGGCGGCCCGCGCCGCGGCGTTAGCCTCCAGCACCTGGCCGTCGGCGGCCCGGACGAAGAGCAGGATATCGCGCGTGTGCTCGGATAGCAGCCGGTAGCGCTGCAACACGGCCGTATAGCGGTTCTGCTCGGTGACGTCGCGCACCAGGACGTGCATCAGGCGCCGGCCGCCTTCCCTCACCGGGCTGGCATCAACTTCCACCTCCCGGACCTGGCCGCTGGCTAGGCGGTGGTGGAAGCAATGCAGGCTGTGGGCTTGGGCCACCGCGGCCGCCATGCGCGTCCGGATCTCGTCCACCGGCAAGGTATTGATCTGGGCTACCGGCATCCCGGCCAGCGTCGGGCGGTCGTAGCCGTAGAAGTCCACCGCCGCGGCGTTGCCGTCGACGATCCGCAGGGTCTGCGGATCAATCAGCAGCTGCACCACGCGATTGCTCTCGTACAGCTGCCGGTAGCGGGCCTCGCTCTCCTGCAGGGCCGCCGTGCGTTCGTGGACACGCTCTTCCAGCGTCGCCTGCATGTCGCGCAGGGCGGCCTCGGCCCGCCGGCGCTCGGCGATCTCGCGGGCCAGTTCGGCCGACTGCGTCCGGTACCGGCGCGAGACATCACTTAACAGCCCCACGACCCCGCCGACCAGCACCCCGGCCAGGTGCCCCAGGCGATAGCGCCACGCCAGGTCCCCGAGCGTCTCGCTGGGGGAGCTCAGCAGCAGGCTATTGAGTGGGATCAGCAGGACGCCGGCCAGCACCCCCGGCCAGAAGCCCAGCAGCCCGCCGGCGACCATGACGGGCAAGACGCTCAGAATGGTAGCCTCGGGACCTAAGACCGGCCGCAGCAGTCCGTAGACGATCAGGTAGGCCACGCCGGCAGCCAGCGTCAGGCCCACCCGCGCTCGGCGGCTCAAGGCTGCGATCGTGGACGACATCAGGGGCATGGCAGTTCCTCGCTCTAGTGATCACCCGTTCGGCGTCGCCCTGCAGCCCCACATCTCCAGGGCAACGCCGTTTTGCCACCGGGCGGCCTCACCCAGGCCTACACAGCTGACCGGCCTAGACGGCTTGCGGCCGAGGGTGAGGGTGACGGCCGTTGGCGCGCGCCACCCGGTGGCCATTAGCCGGCACCGCCCGAGACGGGTAGACCGCGGCCGGCTCAGCCGCCGCGGCCGACAACGTGAAGTGGCCCACCACGGCCTGCAAGGCCCGGGCCAGCTCGGCCAGCGACTGGGCGGAGGCGGTCACCTCCTCCACCTGGGCGCTCATCTCCTCGGCGCTGGCGCTCACCTGCTCCACCGCCGCGCCGTTCTCCTCCGAGACGCTGGCGATGTTCTCCACGGCCTGCGTGACCTCCGCCGCGCCGGCCGCCATTTCCTCGGTGGCGGCCGTGTTCTCTTCCACCACCGCGCTGACCGTATCGGTGGCATTCACCAGTTCGGTCGACAGGCTGGTCATCTGGCGGCTGGCGGCCAGGGCCTCGGCCGCCTGCGCCTGCACGGCCTGGGCCGCCTTCAGGATTTCGGCCAGGGCCTCGCCGGCCACGCTGGCCCGCACGGCCCCATTTTCCACCTCCCGCGTCCCTTCCTCCATCGCCTTCACGGCCTCGCCGGCCGTCAGTTGCACGCCGCGGATCAGGCCGCCAATCTCTTTCGTCGCCACCGAGGCCCGCTCGGCCAGCTTACGGACTTCATCGGCCACCACCGCAAACCCCTTGCCATGCTCGCCGGCCCGCGCCGCCTCGATCGCGGCGTTCAGCGCCAGCAGATTGGTCTGGCTGGCGATGTCGTCGATGGTCTCCACAATCGCCCCGATCTGATTCGAGCGCTGCCCCATGTCCTGCACCCGGGCCGCCGCGCCCCCCACCTTGGCCTTGATCGCCTCCATGCCGTGGATGGTTTCGGTCACGGTGCGCGCCCCGGCCTGCGCCGCCTCGGCCGCGCCGGCGGCGTCGCGGGTCACGGCTTGGGCGCTGCCGGCCACCTGCTGGATGGCGGCGCTTAATTGCCCGGTGACGGCCGCGGACCGGCCCACGGCGGCCGCCTGCTCCTGGGCGCCCTTGGCCACGCCGTCGATGGCGCGCCGCATCTGCTCCATGGAGCCCGCCGTCCGGCCGACGCCCTCGCTCTGCTGCTGGGTGCCCTTGGCCACCTGCTGGATAGTCACCGCGATCTGGCTGGTGGCCTGGCCGGCCTGCCCGGCGGCCGAGGCCAGCTGCTGGGACGCGGCACCCACGCTGGCGGCATGTTCGGCCACCTGGCCGATGGCGGCCTGCAGGTTGGCGGCCGAGGCGCCGAAGGCCTGGCCGGCCGCCCGCAGTCGGGCGATGATCGCGTTAAAGGCTTCGGCCATCTGGCCCACCTCATCCCGTGATTGAACGGCCACCGGCTGGGCCGTGATGGTCAGGCTGCGCGTCAGGTCGCCCTGGGCCAGCGCCTCCAGTTCGGCCGCCAGGGCCGGCAGGTCCACTTCCGCCACCTGCCGCGAGACCCGGGTCACCACCTGCAACGGCCGGGTGATCGACAAGGTCAGGGCGACCCCCAGGCCGACCGCCAGCAGCACCCCAACCAGGCCGGCCGCCAGGGCGATAATGGCCAGCCGGCTGCGGGTTTCGTCGAAGGCCGCGTCGCCGGCCACGTTCTCGGCCTGCTGAGACCCCATGTAGGCTTCCATCGGCACGAACAAGGCGGTGACCAACCCGTCGATTTCGCGGTCCAGGGCCGTGGTCTCCGGGGTGAGGGCTTGGGCGGCCTCCAGCGCCGGCAGCAGCCGGCCTTCGAGACGGTCGACGATCTGGTCATAGACGCCGGCCGCCTCCGCCGCCCAGGCCTTTTCCTCAGGCGTTTCGGCCGCCTCCGCCAGAAAGGCCAGGTCCGCCTCCACCTCCGCTTTCACCTCGGCCCA
>JAEURL010000244.1 GCA_016789165.1 Anaerolineales bacterium
ACAAGGCCCTGCAGGGCGGCGGGCCGCTGATCGACCTCGGCACCCACGCCCTCGACCTGACCCTGTGGATGATGAACAACTACGAGCCGGTGTCGGCGCTCGGGGCGACCTACGACAAGATCGGCAAACTGGGCAGCCCCGCCAACGGCATGGGCCTGTGGGACCCGGAGAAGTACGAGGTCGAGGACAGCGCCTTCGGGATGGTCAAGTTCAAGAACGGCGCGACCGTCATCCTGGAGGCCTCCTGGGCCATCAACATGATTGTGGCCAACGAGGCCATGACCATGCTGTGCGGCACCAAGGCCGGCGCCGACATGTTTCCGGCCAGCGGGCCGATCCTGCGTGTGGCCGACTTCCAGTCGGCTGGGGGCCTGCACGTGCGCGTCAACGGCGAAAACAACGGCAAGCTCTACATCCAGAACTACGCGATGGGCGCGGAGTTCATCGGCAGCGGCGCCAAGAAAGAAGACTTCGACGGCGGCACCCTGGAGATGAGCACCTGGCTCAACGCCATCCGGCATGACACGGACGTGGTGGTCAAGCCCGAGCAGGCCTATACCGTCACCCGCATCCTGGAAGCCATCTACCAGTCGGCGGCCAGCGGCCAGCTGGTGCAGCTGTAAACAATTGGAAAGCGCTGTCGCGAGAAAGGAGCGGCAACCGCATGGGAGCCTCGGTTCAACTGATCGTCCAAGACACGCTGCGCGTCCGGCCGGACGGATTCGCGTTCGACGTCCGGCTCAACTGGTACCGGTCGCTGCCGCTGTCCAGCGTCGAGATCCTCAGCGTCCAGCTGGATGGCGAACCGGTGCCGCTCGACCAGATCGTCTTTGAGATCAACGGTCATCGCTACTCGCCGGCCGAGCTGCTGGAACAGGCTGAAGAGCTCTGGTTTGTCCAGGATTACGCCCGGCTGAGCATCCGGCAGCCGGGCCAGGTGAAGGCCGGCGAGGCGCACACCCTGGCCGCGGAGATCGCTCTGCGCTTCCCCTACATGCCGATCGGGCCAGGGAAGTTCCTGACCAACGTCACGCACGCGTCCGCCACCCAGGTGGCGCACTAAGCGAGGTACCAGATGGGCCAGAATGGACCCGTACTCGGGGTAACCCTGTTCAGCTTTACGAACGAGTGGCAGCAACGCCTGTATTCGCTGGAGACAATGCTGGCGAAAGTGGCCGAAATGGGCCTGGGGCCCGGCCTCGAGGTGGTCGGCTACCAAAGCTTTCGCACTTACCCGGATGTCCCGGACGCGGAGGCCGAGCGTTTCCGAACTCTGCTGGCCAAATACAAGCTGACCCCGACCTGCCTGGGCGCCAACATCGACGTCGGACGGCGCCGGGACCGGCTGATGACGGCCGAGGAGATTTACGACTCTGTTCGGCGGCAGCTCATCTCCGCCAAGAAGCTGGGTTTCCCGATCATGCGCGTGCCGCCCGCGGCCGGGGAGCTGGCCTTGGAGAATCTGCTCTCCCTGGCCGAAGAGTATCAGATACAGCTGGCCGTTGAGCTGCATTCGCCCCTGAATGTTCACCACCCCGAGGTGGTCAGGCTGCTCGGCTTGTTCGAGCGGATAAAGTCGCCCTACCTCGGCTTCATCCCCGACTTCAGCACGACCATGACCAGCGTCCCGGAAGGACACTGGAACAACGTGCGCAAGGCCGGCGCGCCAGACGGCCTGATCGAGGCCGCCCAAGCCATCTGGGTCACCGACGACCCCGTCCCGGCCAAGTTCGGCGCGCTGGCCGAGGCCTGCCAGCGTTTTGGTGTCGGCCCGGCTGTGGTGGGCCAGATCAACCTGACGATGACGATGTTCGGCCACGCCCCGGTGGAGCAGTGGCGCGCCATCCTGCCCTACGCGCGGCACATCCACGGCAAGTACTACCACGTGGGCGCGGACGGCGTGGAGCCGTCCATCCCTTATGCCGAACTGATGGCCCTGCTGAAACGCACCGGCTATCAGGGAACGATCTCGGCCGAATGGGAAGGCCAGGCCTTTACCGAGGAACCGATTGGTTTCCAACAGGTCAAGGCCTGGCGTCAGATGTGTGAATGTTTGCTGGAGGCAGCATGAAACTGATTGAGACCGACCTGATCGCCAACGGTCTTCGCCTGCACGTCTATCGCAGCGGGGCCGCCCGGCCGCCCCTGGTCTTCGCCCACGGTTTCACGGACAACGGCCTGTGCTATCTGCCGTTCGCCGAGCAGCTGGCGGACGATTTCGAGATCATCCTGTACGACTCGCGCGGCCACGGCCGGTCCGAGGCGCCGCGCCGGCCGGGCACAGTCCTCGACCGGGCCCAGGACCTGGCCGGGTTGGTGAGCGCCCTGGGGCTGCGCCAACCGGGCCTGGTCGGGCACTCGATGGGGGCGGTGACGGTGGCCCTGTACGCGGGCCTGTATCCCCACCTGCCTGGCCGGATCGTGCTGGAGGATCCGCCGCCCTTCCGGGTGATGGCTTCTCGAACGGAGGCCGAGCAGGCCGCGCGCCGCGGCTGGCGGGACGCCGCGGCCGCCGACCAACAGAAGAGCCTGGAAGCCCTGATTGCGCTGAGCCGCCAGCGGGATCCGGGCTGGGCGGAACCCGAACGGCGGCCCTGGGCGCAAGCGCGGCACGAGTTTCATCTGAGCATTTTCGACGAAGGCCCGGTCGACCCCGACCAAGCGGACAGAATTGTCGCGCAGATTACGTGCCCGACCCTGATTGTGACCGCCGCTGTGGAGAGAGGCGCCCTGTATCCGCCCGCGGCCGCTGACCAACTGGCCGCCAGCCTGCCCCAGGGCCGGCATGCCCAGGTCGCCGACGCCGGACACAGCATCCGCCGGGATCAGCCGGCCGCTTTCCTGCAGGTTGTGCGCGAGTTCCTCGTTCGCGAACGTTGAGTTCACCGGTGAAGGCCCGGGCCCTGGACACATAGCGAGCCATCGGCATGGATACTGGACCGGGCCACCGCCAGATCATCATCGCTCCGCAGATCTATGTTCCCCTGGGTCTGCCGGCCTCAGCCGATCCGGTCGAGGGGGCTCAACTGCGCCGAACTGACATCCCCATTGCCTGGCTTCAGGAAGGGGACAACTTCAGGCTGGATATCGAGTTGCCGCAGTCCAGCATCCTGGAGTTGGTCTTTACCGCGTCCGTCGCCAGCTTGCACGTCAATGGCGCAACCGTCTGGGCCAACGAAGCCATCCAGCCGATCCGCCTGGGCGGCGTCCAGGTGAAACGCACAGCGGCGGAACTGCGGCTGATTTACACCAACGGCGGCACCCTCCACGTCCTGGCCCTGGGGGTGGCCAGCCCGCTGCCCGCGCCGGACTAAGCCGTCACAGCCCCGCTGGTGTGGCCCGGGCGGCCCGGCGACCGGGCTGAGGGGAAACCGAAGGCGCCCGCCGGGCGCAGGCCGGTTGGCCCGGAGCTTGGGGGCGGCTGCTGGCGCAAATGCGAAGTGAGGTGAAGCGCAAGGCGAACCAGTGCGAATTGATGGGCCTCCGGTCCGATGCTAGGCTACCTTCAGCCATCTGGTGGATCAATCCTGGCGAAAAGCTGCCCGACCATCCCTAACCCGCCAGGGCACTTTCGTTAACCGCCGTCTGTTCTGACCAACCCAATCCCAGGAGGAGCGCGATGCCAGCCCGTAAGTTATCCGCCTTTTTCTCAGCGGTCCTGATCGCCGCCCTGTTAGTTGGCTGCGGGCCAACCACCCCGACGGCCGCCCCGCCCGAGCCCACCGCGGAGGTGGCGGCTCCGACAGCGGAGGCGCCGGCCGCCACCGCTGTGCCAACCGAAGTCCCGGCAGCCGGCTGCCAGACGTCGGACGCGGTGTTGAATATGACCGCCATCCTCAACGCCTTCACGGTCAACTTCAACCCCTTCGCCAACAACCCCAACATCCCCACCGTCAAGGGCATTTTTGAGCCCCTGATGATCTACAACACCCTCCAGGCCGAGATGGTCCCGTGGCTGGCCGAGAGCTACAGCTGGAGCGACGACTTCAAGACCCTGACGTTCAAGATCCGCGCCGGCGTCCAGTGGTCCGACGGCGAGCCGTTCACGGCGGACGACGTCGTCTTCACCTTCAATCTGCTCAAGAACACGCCGGGCCTGCAGGGCTCGGGCCTGACGCCGCTGAACAGCTCGGTCGAGTCGGTCAGCGCGCCCGACGCGCAGACGGTCGTCTTCACCATGAAGGTGGTGGACACGATGGCCATCTACGACATCGTCAACCAGGACATCGCCCCCGAACACATCTGGAAGGATGTGGCCGACCCGGCGAAGTTCGAGAACGACAAACCCGTGGGCACCGGCCCCTTCACGGAGCTGGTCGACTTCCAGCCCCAGGTGTACGAACTGGACCGGAACCCGAACTACTGGCAGGCCTGCAAGCCCACCTTCAAGGGGATCCGCGTCACCGCGTACTCCGGCAACGAAGCCCAGGTCGCGGCTCTGGTCGACGGCCAGATCGACTACTCCGGCACGGTGCTGCCCAACGTCGATGAAGCCGTCATCGCCCACAACCCGGACATCGCGTATGTTGGGACCTCGTCGCTGATGACGGTCCTGATGCACCTCAACCCGACCATCGCGCCGATGGACGATGGGGTGTTCCGCAAGGCCATGAGCATGGCCATCGACCGCGACCAGATCATGCTGGTGGCCTTCAACGGCAAGGCCGAGGCCGCCGATGTGACCGGCCTGAGCAACGTCTACAAGGCCTGGAAGGTCGCCGATCCGAGCCAGCTCGGCGATTGGACCACCTACAACCCGGAGAAGGCCGGCCAGATGCTGGAAGAGGCCGGCTACAAGCTCGGCGCCGACGGTCTGCGCACCCTGCCGGATGGCAGCCCGCTGACCCTCAAACTGACCATGGTCCAGGGCTTCACCGACTGGATTTCGGCCGGCGAGATCATGGTCCAGAACTGGAAGGACATCGGCGTCAACGTCGAGACCGATATGATCGACGCCGGGGCCTTCTTCGGCAGCGTCCCGATGGGCAACTACCAGATCGCCCTGTGGTTCGGCTACACCAGCGCCACGCCGCACGGGCAGTACATCCGGATGATGGGTTCGGCGACCAAGGTGGATTGGGGCCAGTTCACCATGGTGAACTTCGCCCACTACGGCAGCCCCGCCGCCGACGCGCTGCTGACCGAGATGGCGGCCACCAATGACCAGGCCAAGCAGATCGAGATCGCCCACCAGCTGCAGCAGATCTTCGCCGACGAGGCGCCGGTGATCCCGCTGTGGACCGGCCTGGACTGGGCCCTGTTCAACAACGCAAACTTCACCGGCTGGCCGACCCGGGAGAACAACTACTCCCTGGCGTTCCCGAACGGCGCCGTGACCCCGGAGCAACTGATCGTCTTGACTACGATCACGGCCAAGTAATCCAGACGACCTCACCCAAGGGTATGCATTTTGCCGATCGGACAATCTGAAACGAGATCGCGCAGAATGCATACCCTTTCTTGTTCATTGGTCTGACTCACTCCCGGCCCGGCGCCACCGGCAGCACTCTACCGCCCTGAACTGGAGGCACGGATGCGCTACATCCTGCGTCGCCTGGGGTTCTACCTGGCCGCTTTGGTCGTTGCCATCACGATCAACTTCTTCCTGCCCCGTCTGCTGCCCGGTGACCCGGCCGCCGTCATCCTGGGGACCTCCGCCGCCAAGCTGACGCCGGAGAACCTCCGGGCCGTCCGCGAGGCGCTTGGCCTGAGCGACGCGCCCCTGATCCAGCAATACGGCCTGTATCTGGCGCACCTGTTGCGCGGCGACTTCGGCCTCTCCTACACCTACTTCCCGACGCCGGTCACCAAGGTGATCGCCAACGGGTTCGTCTGGACGCTGCTGCTCGGCTCGGTCTCGCTGCTCCTGAGCTTCGCGCTGGGCAACCTGATCGGCATCTACGGTTCGTGGCGCCGCGGCGGGCTGGTGGACACTGTCTTTCCGCCGCTGCTGATCTTTATCGGTTCCTTCCCGGCCTTCTTCCTGGCCCTGGGCCTGCTGTACGCCTTCGGCGTCAAGCTGGACTGGCTGCCGATCAGCCACGCCTACAACAACCGGCTGCCGTCGGGCTTCAATCTGCCTTTCCTGCTGAGCGTGCTCGAGCACATGGTGCTGCCCGCGACCACGTCGGTGCTGCTCGGGATCGGCGGGTGGGCGCTCGGCATGCGCAATGTCATGGTGAGCGTGCTGGCCGACGACTACGTGACCATGGCCGAGGCCAAGGGGCTCAAGCAGATCCGGGTCATGTTTGTCTACGCCGCCCGCAACGCCCTGCTGCCGGGCGTGACCGGCTTCGGCATCGCCCTGGGCGCTATTCTGAGCGGCCAGGTGCTGATCGAGACCGTCTTCTCCTATCCCGGCCTGGGCTTCCTGCTGATCAATGCGGTGAACGGCCGGGATTATCCGTTGATGCAGGGCTTGTTCATGATGATCACAATCGGCATCCTGGCGGCCAACTTCCTCGTGGACATCCTGTACACCTGGCTGGACCCGCGCGTGCGCACCGGGTGAGGAGGACTACCAGATGAGCGACAGTGATGGCCGGCCCCGCCCGGCGCTGAAATTGCCGGGCGCCAACGCCCTCGGCACGCTGCTCGGCAGCCCCAAGGCGCAACTCGGCTTTGCGATCGTGATGGTCTTTGTCCTGGCGGCGGTGTTCGCGGCCGCGCTCGCCCCGGGCGATCCGAAGAAATATGTCGGCAGGCCCAATCAGCCGCCCTCGGCGCAGTTTCTCCTGGGGACCAACCCCCAGGGCAAAGACGTCTTCCGGCAGTTGGTGTGGGGCAGCCGGCTGTCGCTGCTCATCGGCTTTGGCTCGGCGGTCCTGATGACATTGATCGCCGTGGTGGTGGGCATGGTCGCCGGCTTCTACCGCGGGGTCGTCGACGACGCGCTCAACTTCGTGATGAACTTGTTCCTGGTGATCCCGGGCCTGCCGCTGCTGGTGCTGTTGTCCGCCTACCTGAAGCCCGGCACCGCGACGATCATTTTCGCCCTGGCGATCACCGGCTGGGCGTTCAACGGCCGGATCATCCGGGCCCAGACCATGTCCCTGCGCGAAAAGGACTTCGTCGCCGCCGCCGTGGTGAGCGGCGAGCCCGGCCTGAGCATCATCTTCGTGCACATCCTCCCCAACATGGTCAATATCATCGTCGGCGGGTTCATCGGCGCGGTGACCTACGGGATCATGGCCTCCACCGGCCTGGCCTTCCTGGGCCTGGCCAACACGGCCGATGTGACCTGGGGCACGAACCTGTTCTGGGCCCAGAATGGCGGCGCCTTGATGATCGGCGCCTGGTGGGCGTTTATGCCGTCCGGCCTGGCCGTGGCGCTGGTCGCGTTCGGGCTGGCGTTGATCAACTACGGCATGGACGAGATCACCAACCCGCGCCTGATCGCCGAGCGGAACATCCTGCGCGTGCTCTGGAAAGCCCGGCTCCCGCTTATGCGGGCGACCCCGGTGGTGCCCCATGAACACTAAAACCCAGGTTCCCGAAGCGCCCGGGTCAGCCGGCGGTCCGGCCGCGCCGCTGCTGGAGGTGCGCAACCTGT
>JAEURL010000262.1 GCA_016789165.1 Anaerolineales bacterium
GGACCGCCTCACCCAGCGTCTGACGCACGAGGGCTGGGAACGCTTTCTGGGTCAGACACAGGCGGCGGGCCTGGCCTACGTCTTCGACGGCGAGCAGGCGGCGCCGGCCCCGGCCGGGAGCCCGCTGCTGGCCGAGGCGTCTCAGGTCGTCGCCCAGCCTCTCACCGTGCGCGGCCACGTCATCGGCCAGGTGGCGGCGGCCCCCCGTTCGCCCGAGGCGGCCGGCGACGCCGCCGCCGCCGATCCCGAACTGGCCGTCATCTTGGCCGCCGTGGCGGACGGCTTGAGCGCCCATATCGACAATCTGCGCCTGGCCGACCAGACCCAGCAGGCGCTATCCCAGACCGAGGCGCTGTATCAGCTGACCGCGCGCCTGAACGAGGCGCGCACCCTGGACGAAGTGGTGGGCGTGGTGGCCGGCGTGCGGGATGCGGCGGGGACGCTGCTGACGGTGGAGGCGGATGCCCAGGGCCAGCCGGCCGTGCTGACCGGCGCCGCCCACTGGCCGGCGGGCGTGGACACCGTCGGCCTGGCTGGCGCGCGCCGGCCGGCCGCGCAGTTCCCGGCCGCCCAGTTGTGGATCAACGCGCCCGACGAGCCGCTGCTCTTCGAGGATCTGGAAACAGACCCGCGCCTGGACGAAGCCTCGCGCGCCTTCAACCGCCAGCGCGGCGTGCGCGCCGCGGTCTACCTGCCCCTGCGGGTGGGCGGCGCCTGGGTGGGCCTGCTGGTGCTCGCCTGGCCGGAGCCGCAGCGCTTCAGCGCCGACGAGGCCCAGCTATACCGGGCCCTGGCCGCCCAGGCGGCCGTGGTCGTCAACAACCGCCTGCTCTTCGAGCAGACCCGCAAACGCGCGGACCGCGAGGCCGTCATCAACGCCATCACGCAGAAGATCCAGGGCACGGCCACCGTGCAAGGCGCCCTGGAGACGGCCCTGCAGGAGCTGGGCCAGGCCCTCCGGGCCCGCCGGGCCAGCGTGGCGCTGGCGGTGGCCGGCGCCGAAGCCCCCGCCGCCAACGGCCATGATCAGCCGGCCGCGGCCGGGCCGGCCCCGAGGTGAGGTATGCCGTTCACCATCGCCCTCTGGCATCAGAAAGGCGGCGTGGCCAAAACGACGACGGCCATCTCACTGGGCGCCTGCTTCGCGGAGCGCGGCCATGAGACCTTGCTGATCGACCTGGACCCGCAGGGCAACCTCACCAGCGGGCTGGGTTTTGACCCCGAGCAGGCGCGCGGCTCGGCGGCCGACGTCCTGCTCGGCAACGATACCCTGGCCACCGTCAGCCGCGAAACCTGCCTGCCCGGCCTGGACCTGGCCCCCTCCAACCCGGACATGGTCACGCTGCCGCGCTGGCTGCATCTGCGCGAGAAGTACGAGCCGCTGCTGCGCCAGGCCCTGGCCCGGCCGGAGGTGGCCCATTACCGGGTGGCGATCCTGGATTGCCCGCCGATGCTGGGGCCGTTGACGGTGGCGGCCCTGACCGCCGCGGACCTGGCCCTGATCCCCACGCAGTGCGAATATTTCTCGGTCCAGACCCTGGCGAACAGCCTGGACCTGGTCCAGCTCGTCCGTGGCCGCACCAACCCGCGCCTGGCCTACCGCATCCTGGTGACGATGTTCGACGGGCGCGGCCTGCTGCACAGCCGCATCCTGGCCCAGCTGCAGGGCGTCTTTCCGGATGCCCTGCTGCAATCCATGATCGGCGTGGACTCCAAGCTGCGGGAGAGCCAGCTGGCCGGCCGGCCGATCACGCTGCATGCCAACAGCAGCCGCGCCGCCCAGCAGTATCGTCAGTTGGCCGAGGAGTTGTTGACCTATGCCCAGAGATCTGTACAAGAAGCGGCTTGAGTCGCTCTTCTCGGACGCCCGCTTCCCGCCGGCGGCCCCTGCCCCGGACGCTCCGGCGCCGGCGGCCCCGGCCGTCGAGCAGCCGGCCGCCATCCCGGCCGCCGAACCCGCGCCGGCCGCGGAGGCGCGGCCCACGGAGCCGTCCCCCGGAGCCCCGGGCGAACGCGGAGCCGCTGGCGGCAAGGCCAACGGCACGGCCGTGGCCGAGGCCCCCTCCGCCCCGCCCCTGGCCCCCTCCGCCGCCGCCACTCCCGCCCGCCGCGTCGTCACCGGCCTGCTGGGCGGCGGCCCCTCGGACGCGGACCGGTTCTTTGAACTGTCGCAGGAGCTGTTGTGCATCGTCGGCGCCGACGGCCTGTTCAAGCGCGCCAACCCGGCTTTCGAGCGGGTGCTCGGCTGGTCTGTCCGAGAGCTGACCAAGATGGCGTTCCTGGACCTGGTGCACCCCGGCGACCGGCCGACGACGATGGCCGAGCTGGAAAAGCTGCGCCAGGGCGCCACGGCCGTGCGCGTGGCCAACCGTTTCCAGAGCGCCAACGGCAGCGACCGCTGGATTTCATGGATCGTCCAGGCCACCGGCGACGGCGCCCTGTACACCACCGGCCATGACATCACGGAGCGCCGGCAGGCCGAGGACGCCCTGCGTGAGAGCGAAGCCCGCTACCGCTCGCTGATCGAGGATAGCCACGACGCCGTGGTCAGCGTGGGCTTGGATGGGCGCTTCCTGTTCTTCAGCCAGGTCTGGCTCAACCTGCTCGGCTACACGGCCGAGGAGATGAACCGCAAGACGCTGTTTGAGTTGATGCGCGCCGACTCCCTGGCCCAGTGCCAGCCGCTGTTCCTGCAGGTGATGGGCGGGCACGCCGTCAAACAGGTCGAGACCGTCTTCCTCACCAAGCGCGGCGACTCGGTCGTTCTGGAAGCCAACTCCACCCCGCGCTTCCAGAACGGCCAGGTGGTGGCTACGCAGACCACCTTCCGCGATATCACGGCCCGCAAGCAGGCCGAAGCCGAGCTGCACAAATTCCGCTACGCGCTGGACCGCTCCACCGACGCCGTCTTCATCACCGATGTGCAGGGCGTCATCTTGTATGCCAATCAGGCCTTCGAGCGGACTTACGGCTTCTCGCGCGAAGAGACCATCGGCCAGACGCCGCGCTTGATCAAATCCGGCCTGATCCCGCCCGAGCAGTATCGGGTGTTCTGGCAGACGCTGCAGAACAAACAGGTGGTGGCCGGCGAGCTCATCAACCGGGCCAAGGATGGCCGGCTGGTGCCGATCGACGGCGCCAACACGCCGATCCTGGATGGCGCCGGCCAGATCATCGGCTTCATGGCCATCCACCGCGACATCAGCGAGCGCAAACAGGCCGATGCGCAGCTCCTGCTGCAGGCGGCGGCCCTCGAGTCGGCGGCCAACGCCATCGTCATCACCGACCCGGCCGGCCTGATCCAGTGGGTCAATCCGGCCTTCACCGTCATCACCGGCTACACCCTGGACGAGGTCCGCGGCCGGAGCACCCGCCTGCTCAAATCCGGCCTGCACGACGCGGCCTTCTACGCCGAGATGTGGGGCGTGCTCCTGGCCGGCCGCACCTGGCGCGGTGAGGTCACCAACCGCCGCAAAGACGGCCGGCTGTACGTCGAGGACCAGATCATCACGCCGGTGACCGACGCGCAGGGCACCATCGTCAATTACGTCTCGACCAAAGAGGACATCACGGCCCGTAAGGCCGCCGAACAGGCCTTGCGCGCCAGCCAGGCGGAGCTGGCCGAGGCCTTGCGCATCGCCCAGTTGGCCAACTGGGAGTACGACGTCGCCGCCGACCTGTTCCTCTTCAACGATCAGTTCTACGCCCTGCTGCGGACGACGGCCGAGCAGGAAGGCGGCTACACCATGCCGTCCGCCCGCTATGCCGAGCGCTTTGTGCCGCCCGAGGATGCCGCCCTGGTGGGCGAGGAGATCGGCAAAGCCCTGACCACCACCGACCCGGACTACAGCGCCCAACTGGATCACCGCATCCGCTACGCCGACGGGAACGAGGGCTACGTCACCGTTCGTTTCCGGGTGGTCAAGGACGCCCAAGGGCGCACGGTTCGGACGATTGGCGCCAACCAGGACATCACCGAGCGCAAGCGCGCGGAGGCCGCCGTCCTGGCCGAGCAGCAGCGCACGCAGACCGTCCTGGAGACCGTCTCCGTGCCCATGATCATCTCGCGCCTGGCCGACAGCCGGGTGCTGTACGCCAACCAGGCCCTGGCCGACATCGGGCGCATCGCCCTCTCCGAGCTGGTCGGCGGGCGCACCGTGGATTACTTCGCGGATCCGGCCGACCGCGACAAGGTGGCGGCCGGCCTGCAGCGCCAGGGCCAGGTCAGCAATTTCGAGACCCAGCTGCGGCGCGGCGATGGGACCCTGTACTGGGCGCTGCTGACCTCCCGCATCCTGATGTACCAGGGCGAGCGTTGCGTGCTCACCACGTATATCGATATCACCGAGCGCAAGGCGGCCGAGGCCGAGGCCTTGACCCACACGGCCGAGCTGGAGGCCCTCAACCGCCTCGGCCAGGCCATCACGGAAGAGCACGACTTCCCGCGCCTGCTGCGCCGCGCCGGTGACCTGATCATGCAGGTCTTTGAGGCCCGCAGCGGTTTCATCGCCCTGTACGATCCCGCCACTGGCCGGATGGAATGGCCGTACTTCCTCGATGCCGGCACCTATGTGGAGGTGGCGCCGCGCCGGCTGGGCCAGGGCCCGACTTCATACGTGATCCAGGAGCGCCGGCCCCTGCTGATCAACCAGGACCTGGCCGCCCGCATGGCGGAGCTGGGCGCCTATTACTCCGGCGGACCGGAGGAGGAGACCGCGCGGGCCTGGCTGGGCGTGCCCATTTTTGTCGACGAGGCGGTGGCCGGCGTGATCAGCGTCAGCCAGCCGCACGAGCAGGCTTTTGACGACGACGATGTGCGCCTGCTGACCACCGTCGCGGCCAGCCTGGGCGCCGGCCTGCAGACCGTGCGCCTGCTGGAGCAGGTGCGCCGGCGCGTGGCCGAGCTGGCCGTGCTCAACGCCATCGTCGGCGCCGCCGCCGCCTCGCTGGACGTGACCCGGACCCTGGACGTGGCCGCCCGCGAAGTGGCCCAGTTGATCCAGGCCCGCAGCTGCGGCGTGGCGCTGCTGGACGCCGCCGGCCAGACTCTGACGGTGGTGGCCGACCACGGCGTGCTGGACGAGCCGCGCTCGGTGGGCGTGGTGATCCCGGTGCCCGGCAACCTGTCGTCCGAGCGCGCCATTGCCACCCGCCAGGCCGTGGTCATCGCCGATGCCCAGACCGATCCGCTGACCGAACCGATCCATGAGCTGATGCGGGCCCGCCAGACGTACGCCCTGGCCATTGTGCCGCTGCTGGTGCGCCAGACCGTCATCGGCACCATCGCCCTGGACAGCAACGACCCGCAGCGCCAGTTCACGCCGGCGGAGGTCGGCTTCCTGGAGACGGTCGCCCGCCAGCTGGCCGGCGCCATCGA
>JAEURL010000273.1 GCA_016789165.1 Anaerolineales bacterium
GCCTCGTCGGCGCGGGAGTACGGGCGCTCCCTGTTGCGGGTCACCGCGCCGGAGGCGGCCCTGCTGGCTGGCCTGCCCGCCGCCTCGCCAGTTTGGGCCAGCCACGGCGATAAGGTGGTGGCCCTGCCGCCCGGTTTCGCGGCCCTGGCCGAGTCCGATAACTGCCCAATCGCGGCCATGGCGGCCCCGGAGCGCGGCCTGTTCGCCCTGCAGTTCCATCCGGAAGTGAACCACACCGAGCATGGCCGGCAGGTGCTGCGCAATTTCCTGGCCGCCGCCGGCCTGCGCCCGGAGTGGACCCCGGGCTCGATGGTGGCGGACGCGCTCGGCCGCATTCGGGCCCAGGTGGGCGCCGCGCCCGTGGTGGCCGGTGTGAGCGGCGGCGTGGACTCCAGCGTGGCGGCCGCCCTGGTCCACCGCGCCGTCGGCGAACAGCTCACCTGCATCTTCGTGGACACCGGCATGCTGCGCGCCGGCGAACCGGAGGCGGTGGTGGAGGCCTTTCAGCGCACCCTGCACGCCCGGCTGGTGGCCGTCAACGCCGGCGAGGAATTCCTGGAGGCCTTGCAGGGCGTCACCGACCCCGAGCAGAAGCGCAAGATCATCGGCGAGAAGTTCATCCGCATCTTCGAGCGTGAGGCCCGGCGCGTGGTGGATCAGGCCCAGGGCGCGCGCTACCTGGTGCAGGGCACCATCTATCCGGACGTGGTCGAGAGCCGCGGGCCGGAGCGCCAGGCGGCGGCCAAGATCAAGACCCATCACAACGTCGGCGGCCTGCCGGCCGATTTGAAATTTGAGCTGGTGGAGCCGCTGCGCTTCCTGTTCAAGGATGAGGTCCGCGCGGTTGGCCTGGAGCTTGACCTGCCGGCCGAGTTGGTCTGGCGGCAGCCGTTTCCGGGCCCGGGCCTGGCGGTGCGCTGCCTGGGCGAGATCACGTGGGAACGGCTGGAGCGGCTGCGCGCCGCCGACCGGATCGTCACCGACGAGCTGGCGGCCGCCGGCCTGCTGCGCGCCGCCCTGGATCAGCCGGCCGCCGCCGCGCAGGCCTTCGCCGTCCTCTTGCCAGTGCGCTCGGTCGGCGTCATGGGCGACGGCCGCACATATCAGGAAGTCTGCGCCATCCGGGCTGTCGCCACCGACGACTTTATGACGGCCGATTGGGCCCGCCTGCCGCACGACGTGCTGGCGCGCCTTTCCAGCCGCATCGTCAACGAAGTCGCCGGCATCAACCGCGTCGTCTACGACATCTCCTCCAAGCCGCCCGCCACCATCGAGTGGGAGTAAGCGGCCCAGCCGGCGCCACGCCACCGCCGGCGCCCCGGCAGCCTGCCCACTGGTTTGAGCTACCTAAAGCCCGGTCGCGCGTATTACTGATAGCGCCGGGCATATAGGCCCTGCGCCAAGTGGGAGGCTCACATGTCGTTAGATTACGGCAATCTGCTCGGCCGCGCCTGGCAGATCACCTGGAAATACAAGATCCTGTGGATTTTCGGGATCCTGGCCGGCCTGGGCAACGGCGGCGGCTCGCCTGGCGGCGGCGGTGACCGGGGGTCGTCCACCAACTACCAGTTCAATTCGCCGCAGTTCGAGCAATGGGTCAATCAAATTGACCGGGCGGCCATGGTCGCCATCGTCGTCGGCCTGCTCTGCCTGGCCCTGCTGATCGCGATCGTGCTGATCGCGCTGCAGGTCATCGGCCGCGGTGGCCTGATCGGCGGCGTGCTGCGGGCGGAAGCCGGCCAGCCGGTCACCTTCGGGGACTCGTGGCGGGCGGGCCTGAGCAAGTTCTGGACCCTCTTCCTGATCGGGCTGGTGCCCAGTTTGTTCAGCCTGTTGACAGCCGTCGTCGTCGTCGCGCCAGGTGTCGTGCTGTCGGTGCTGACCTTCGGCCTGGGGTTTCTGTGTCTCATCCCGCTCGTCTGCGTGTTGGCCATCGTGAGCGTGATCCTGAACGTTATCGCCTACTTTGGCCAGATCGCGGCGGTGGTTGAAAACCTGGGCGTGCTGGAGGCTCTGCGGCGCGCCTGGGCCTTGATTTCGGCCAATCTCGGCCAGATCGTGGTGCTGGGGCTGATCCTGTTCTTCATCGGTTTTGGTATTGGCCTGGTTCTGGTCCTGCCGATGCTGCTGACGGTGGCCCCGGCCATCATCGCCGCGGTCGGTTTCGCCAACGAGAGCCGGGCTGTGGGTTACGGCGGCTTGGCTTTCGCCCTGGTCTGCTGCGCCCTGTACCTGCCCGTGCTGATGGTGGCCGGCGGCATCCTGCAGACCTGGCTCACCGCCACCTGGACCCTGGCTTACAAGCGGCTCACCCAGCCCAATGTGCCTGGGATGCAGCCAGCGCCGGACGTGCCGGCCTGAGACCCTAACTGATCACGACGGGAGCCCGCACGGGCTCCCGTCTTTTTATTTCCATAACGCTTTCGTGCATACGTATTCCGGGCGTGCTAGAATCCTACTGATGTTGCGCCTTGTCATGACGCTGGGTCTGGTGATCGCTTTGGCGGCTGGGCCGAGCTCCGTTCTGGCTCAGACGCCAGCGCCCTCGGCCGCTGGCAGCGCCGTCTTCTCGGCCGTAGACGTCAGCAATTTTCCGGAGATCCATGCCTACCTGGTGGTTCAAGACGAGGCCGGCCAGCACCTGGCCGGGCTGGCGCCGGAGGCGTTCGCCTTGTCTGAGAACAGCGCGGCCGTCGGTGGCGTGGCGGTCCTGGAGGCTGAGCTTGGCGTGCAGGTGGTGTTCGTGCTGGATGCCACCACCGCCTTCAAAACTCGGGACGCCAACGGCAACAGCCGGCTGGATTACATCCGGCAGGCGCTCACGGACTTCCTGAAAACCGATTTCCGCGAGGTCGACGACCTCAGCTTGCTGGCATCCGAGGAGCTGCAGATTGCGCACGTCAGCGCGGCTGCGCCCGTCAGCGATGCGCTCAACCGCTATGCCCCGCAGTTCACGGGCGCCGCTGACCCCTGGGCTTTGCTGAACTCAGGCCTCAACTTTGCCGCCGATGTCCCGCCCCGGCCCGGCATGCGCCGCGTGCTGGTCTTCCTTTCCAACGGCCTGCCGGCCACTTCGGCGCTGGCGGATGCGGTGGCCCGGGCGCAGGCGGCCCAGGTGCAGATCCACACGGTTTTTGTGGGCCCGGATGGCGCTCTGGATACGGCTGGCGCCCAAGCTTTGCGCCAATTGGCCGCCCAGACCGGCGGGCGCGATTTGTTCCTGCAGGGGCCGGCGGCGCTGGCGCCCATCTTCGAGACCCTGCGGCAGCAGCGCCAGCAATATCGGTTGACCTACCGCTCGCGGCTGAACGAGACCGGCCAGCACACCCTCACCGCGCGGGTGCAGGTGGCCGGCGGCGGATCGCTTACCGTCCCCCCGACAGTTTTCCAGCTGCGGGTTGAGCCCCCCGTCGTCAGCCTGCCCAATCTGCCTGCTTCGGTGAGCTTGGCGGAGGTCGGTTTGGAGTATCCGCTGCCCGTGCAGGTGACCTTTCCGGATGGCCATGCACGCCGGCTGCAAACCACTGAACTGCTGGTGGATGGGCAGCCCGTGGATACCCGGCCGGAGGAGAACAGCGCCGCTGTCACGTGGCCGCTGGCCGGGTATACCGTGAGCCTGACACGGACGCTCCAGATCCGCGTCATCGACGAATTAGGGTTGGCGGCAGAGAGCCGGCCGGCCGAAGTTTGGGTGGAGGCTTTGCCAGCGCTTGAACTTACGACAGCGGCCGATGTGGCCGCCGATCAAGTTCCGGGCTTGACGGTCTGGCTGCTGGCATTGGCGGGGGTCATTGTCTTCGCGGGCGTGGCCGGCGGCGGGGTGCTGTACTGGCGCCGGCGGACTGCTGCGCGGCCGCCGGCGGTAGTCGGCGCCGGCCTGCCCGCCCCCATCTTTGACCCGAAAGTGACCTTGCCTTTGGCGCCGGTCACTGCTGGCCGGCGGCGCCCTTTGCCGCAGCTGCATTTCTCCCGGCGCAATGCGCGCCCGCGGCAGATGGGACGGGCTTACCTAGAGATCGTTGAGGCGGGCGGTGGCGAGGCGCCTCGCGAGGGCATTGAATTGGGGGCGCGGTTGTGTATTGGGCGCGACCCGCAACTCGCCGAGGCCGTTTTTCCGGACCGTTCTGTATCGCGTCTGCATGCGCGCATCGAAGAGGTCCGGCCGGGTAGCTTCCAGATCTACGATGAAGGCTCGACCTCTGGCACGTGGGTCAATTTCAACCAGGTGGCTGGGGGGGGCTGTCCCCTGCAGAGCGGCGATTTGATCAATTTGGGGCGGGTGCAGCTCCGTTTCAAGGCCCGTCTGCCGGCCCAAGCCGGCCACGAAGGATGAGCACAGGGGGAACCGCTGGACTTTGAGTTGCGCTGGCCACGGTTAAACAGGAAACGCCCGCCGAATGGCGGGCGTTTCCTGTTTGACTCTCCTAAGAAAGTCATCAAAATCCCTTGGCAATGACCTACTCTCCCGGGCGGTCTCCCGCCAAGTACCATCAGCGCTGTCAGGCTTAACTTCCGGGTTCGAGATGGGACCGGGTGTACCCCTGACGCTCAGATCACCAAGAGAATCTTGCGTTTTTAAAGCGGCTCTTTACACCGAATAACGTGGAAATCCAATTTCTCCGCATCACACTATTGGACTAAGCCCTCGACCGATTAGGACGCCTACGCACACGCATTACTGCGCTTACACGCGGACGCCTATATAGCAGGTCGTCTACCTGCGGTCTTACTGGCTTATGCCATGGGGGACTTAATCTTGGAACGAGTTTCCCACTTAGATGCATTCAGCGGTTATCTCAACCGGACGTAGCTACTCGGCCATGCCGCTGGCGCGACAACCGACACACCAGAGGTCCGTCCATCCCGGTCCTCTCGTACTAAGGACAGGCTTCCTCAAGTCCCCTGCGCCCACAGTGGATAGAGACCGACCTGTCTCCCGA
>JAEURL010000342.1 GCA_016789165.1 Anaerolineales bacterium
TGCCGCCGGCAACTTGTACGTGGCCGACCTGGGCAACAGCCGGGTTCAGAAATTCGCGGCCGACGGCAGCTATCTGACGAAGTGGGGGAATTGGGGCAGCGGCACTGGCCAGTTCAAGAACCCGTGGGGGGTGGCCGTCGCCGCCGACGGCTACGTGTACGTGGCCGACAGCGGCAATAACCGCATGCAGAAATTCACCAGCACCGGCGGCTATGTGAGCCAGTGGGGCAGCGCCGGCCCCAACCCCGGCCAGTTGAACGACCCCGGCGCCGTGGACGTCGGCTACAGCGCCCAGGGCGCGGCGGAAGTGTACGTGGTGGACAGCGCCAGCTACCGCGTGCAGAAGTTTTCGGCCGGCGGCGATTACCTGCGCCAGTGGGGCAGCGCCACGAACACCGACCAGCTGTGGCGGCCGCGCGGCCTGGCGCTGGGCCTGACCGGCGACGTGTATGTGGCGGACGCCAATAACAGCCGGGTCCAGGTGTATTCGCCGGCCGGCACGTGGCTGCGCTCGTGGGGCAGCTTGGGGACCGGCGCCGGCCAATTTGACGCCGTTAGCGACATCGCCATCGACGGCGCCGGCCGCGTCTTCGTCGCCGAGACGCCGCACAGCGACGCCTACCCGCCGCGGGACGACCCCGCCAATCACCGTGTGCAGGTCTTCACCGCGGCCGGCGGCCTGCTGACCACCTTCGGAATCTCCGGCACGGCCCCCGGCGAATTTCGCTACCCCAACGGCCTCGACCTCGACACCGCCGGCCATCTCTACGTGGCGGACACAGGCAATAACCGCGTCCAGAAACTGCACTTCGATGCCGCCACGAACACGCTGGCCTTCGTCCAGGCCTGGGGGGCTTATGGGACCGACCCGGGCCAGTTCTACTATCCGTCAGGCATTGCCGTGGATGCGGCCCGCGGCGTGCTGTACGTGGGCGACACGCGCAACCATCGCATCCAGAAATTCACTCTGGACGGCGTCTTTGTGAAGACCTGGGGCACTCTCGGCACTGGGGCGGGCCAGTTTGACCTGACGAGCGGCGTGGCCGTGGACGCGGATGGCAACGTCTACGTCACCGACGGCCAGAACCTGAGCCGGCCCGGCACCAGCCCGCTCAACCAACGGGTCCAGAAGTTCACGAGCGAGGGCGTCTTCGTCACGCAATGGGGGTCCAGCGGCGGCCTGGCGGGCGAGTTCTATCAGCCGGATGGGATTGCCGTGGACCCGGCGGGCGAAGTCTATGTGGTGGACAGCGGCAATGATCGCGTGCAGGTCTTCGGCCTGGATTACCCGGCCCTGGATCCTGTCTCCGGCCTGGTCCAGAACGGGGCCTTTGAGGCCGGCCTGGCCGGCTGGGCCTCCGGCGGCGGCCTGTCCGTCAGCCTGGAGGCGGGCAGCGGCCAGACGGGTGCGGCCGTGCGGCTGGGCGCGCCGGTGCCGGCCACCGCTCAGGGTGAAGGCCAGGCCTGGCTCCAGCAGACCATCTACGTGAACCCGGCCTGGAGCACGCCCCGGCTGTCGGTCGCCTATCGGGCCCTCACCAATCACACCACGGATTATTCGGACCTGCTCGTGGGCGTTCAGGACGCGGCCGGCCTGCAGCACCTGGCCACGGCCTTGCGCGACGGCTGCAGCACGGTCTACCAACCGCCGGCGGCCACCGATCTGGGCTGGCGCACGGGCAGCCTCGACCTGAGCGCCTTCAAAGGCAGCAGCATTCGCCTGACGCTCTACAATCGAAACCTGTGGCCGGGTTCCAAGGGCATCTGGACCTATATCGACGATGTACGGGTCGTCGAGGCTGGCCCGGCGCTCCCTTACCGTTTCTTCCTGCCGCTGACCATCCGTCCGGGGACCGCGCCCCTCTGCCCCTAAACCGCCCAGGTTGGAAAAGCGTAGGTTGAGCCCTGGTTAGGCCCCGCCCCGGCGGGGCTTTTGAGTCTGTAAGGATATCGGTAGAATGAGTACCGGAGTCCTATGCCGCCCGAAAAGATCGGCCGTTACGACATCATTCGCGAGATCGGCCAAGGGGGGATGGCCACGATCTTCCTGGCCCATGACCCGGTGGTTGACCGGCAGGTGGCCATTAAGCTGCTGCACTCGCAGTTCACGCGCGATCCGCAGTTCCGCACGCGTTTCATGCGCGAGGCGCGCATCGTGGCCGCCCTCGAGCACCCCAACATTGTTCCCGTTTACGACTTCAGCGGCGAGAACACCATCCCCTACATCGTCATGCGCTACATGCCGGGCGGCACCCTGGAGGACCGCATCGCCGGCCGGCCGCTGCCCCTCTCGCAGATCGTGCCCATCGTTCAGGGCATCGCCGCCGCCCTGGACCACGCCCACAACGCCGGCATCATCCACCGCGATCTCAAACCGTCCAATATCCTGTTCGACGGGCGCGGCTACGCCAGCCTGACGGATTTCGGCCTGGCCAAGCTGACCGAGCGCACGGTGACGCGCATCACGTTCAGCGGCGCCATGGTCGGCACCTTGGACTACATGAGCCCGGAGCAGGCCTTGGGCGACCGGGACGTGGACCCGCGCAGCGACCTGTATTCCTTCGGCGTGATCCTGTACGAGATGCTCACCGGGCACGTGCCGCACTCGGCCGACACGCCCATGCGCGTGCTGTACAAACACGTCAACGAGGCGCCGCCGGACCTGGAGGAGAAGCGGCCCGGCCTGCCGGAAGGCTTCAACGCCGTCGTCAACCGCGCCCTGGCGCGCAATCCAGACGACCGCTACCGGACGGCCGGCGAGTTCGCGCAGGCGGTGGCCGGCCTGTGGAGCGGCCCGCTGCGGCCCAGCCCGCTGCGCGGCGGGGTCACCAGCCCGTCCTCCAGCGCCGCCCTGCGCTCCATCGCGGGCGAGGAAAGCCCGCTGTCCCGCGCCAGTGGATCGCGCCCCTCCAAGCCGGAGCCGGCGCTGACGCCCGCGCGCCGGACGTGGACCTGGGTCGCCCTGGGGGTCGCCGCGCTGGTGCTCGTGATCGGCACCGCCTCCGCCACCGCCCTGAGCCTCTCCGGCGGCCTGCCCTTCCTGCGCCCGAGCGCCACGGCGACCGCCACCGCCACGGCCACGCCCACCGCGACCTTCACGCCGACGGCCACGGCGACGCCAACTTTCACGCCGACGGCGACGGCCACGGATACCGCCACGCCCACCGAGACGCCGACTGAGACCCCGGCGCCCACCGAGACCCCGGCGCCCACCGCCACGACCGCGCCCGTGATCGTCGTGCCGACCCGCGTGGTGTTCCCGACCCAGGTTGTGCCCACGCAGGCGCCGCCGCCCACCAACACCAGCGTCCCGCCCACCCAGGCGCCGGCCAACACCGAGCCGCCGCCCCCGCCTCCCACTCAGGACTCCGGCCCGCCCACGGCCACGCCCGAGATCCTGGGGTGAAAGCCACCATGTCCCTCCTCACGTCGAGCGCCGTCGGGCGCGCCCGGTCCGGCCGCCTGGTGAGAAACCTGATGCGCCTGGGGTTGAGCGGCGCTTTGGCTCTGGCCAGCGCCCTCGCCGGCGCTTCCGGCGCGCCACCATCCGCAGTGCAGGCCAGCGGCGGCACCTTCCTGGTGGATAGCGTGGTGGATTCGCCGGACAACAATCCTGGCGACGGCAGTTGCGTGGCGGTGGCCGGCGGCTGCACCTTGCGGGCCGCTGTGGACGAGGCCAACGCCGACGCCGGCCTGGACACGGTATTGCTCCCCAACAGCGCCGACCCGCTTACTTATACCCTGACGAGCACACTCGTCATCACGAACCCGGTGGAGGTCAAGCCCGTATCCGGTTCAAACGTCGGTTTGCGGACCATCAGTGGAGCCGGGGCGGTCCGTATTTTGGACGTGGCCGCCGGCGCCAGCCTGACCCTCTCCGGGGTAACCCTCATCGAGGCCGGGCTCTCCGGCAGCCTGCGCATGGGGACCGGCTCGACCGTGAACCTCACCAGCGTGGCCATCACGGGCGGTGCCGGCCTGGCGATCCTGAACCTGGGCGGCACCCTCAGCCTGACGAATGCCACGCTCTCCGGCAACGCCGGCGGCCTCAGCAATAGCAGCTCCGGGACGACAACCCTGACCCATTCGACCGTGGCCTACAACGTCAGCAGCACGGCGGCCGCCGGCGGCCTCGACAACGCCTCCGGCAGCGTGACCCTGCGCAGCTCCATCCTGGTGGGCAACTCCGGCGGCGCCCAGGCCCAGGACTGCTCGGGCACGATCACGACCCAGGGGTACAACGTGCTGGGCGATCTGACCAACTGCGGCCTGACGCCGGCCGGCACAGACCAGGCCGGCCGCAGCGCGGCCGAGGTGCTGACGCCCCTGGCCAATAATGGCGGCTCGAGTTTCACCCACGCCCTGGCGGCCAGCAGCCCGGCCCTGGATAAGGGCAATCCGGCGCTCTGCCCGAGCTCGGTGCCCACCGACCAGCGCGGGGCGGTGCGCTTCCAGGGCGCGGCCTGCGACGCCGGCGCCTACGAGCTGCCCCTGCTCAGCCTGAGCACGGCCAGCCTGACGGTGGACGAGGGCGGGACCGCCACCGTCACCGCCCGCCTGGAGAAATCCACGCCGTACACGGTGACCGCGGTCTATTCCACCACCAACCTGACGGCGGTGGGCGGCGCGGACTTCGCGGCCACGACGGGCACGCTCGTCATCCCGCGCTCCAGCCCCACCAGCACGTTCACCATCACGGTGCCGATCACGGCCGACGGCATCTATGAGCTGGCCGAGACCTTCCGCCTGGACCTGCTCACGCCGGCCGGCGCCGGCCTGGGCGTCACCCGCACCACCACCATCACCCTCACCAATCTGGACCCGGCGCCGGTGGTGCAGTGGGCGTCCGCGGCCTATACGGCCACGGAAGGCGCCGGCCCGGCCGTGCTCACCGCGGCCCTCGATCGGCCGTCCGAGCTGACGACCACCGTCAACTACACCACCACGGCCGGCACCGCCCGCGCCGGCGCGGACTTCACGGCCCAATCCGGCACGCTGACCTTCCCGCCGCTTTCCACCTCTCAGCCAGTCACGGTGCCGGTGGCCGCCGACGCCGTCTACGAGAACGCCGAGGCCTTCACGGTCCGGCTGACGGCCCCAGTGGGCAACGGGAGCCTGGGCGCGCGCACCACGGCCACGGTCACGGTCCAGAACAGCAATCCGGCGCCGAGCGTGGCCTTCGTGACGAGCGCCACGGCGGTGCGCGAGGACGCCGGCACGGTGGCGCCGGCCGTGCGCCTGAGCGCGGTTTCCGAGGTGACAGCCACGGTCCAGTACGCGGCCGCCGGCGGGACGGCCACGTCGGGCGTCGATTACACGGTCCAGGGCGCGGGCACGCTCACCTTCGCGCCCGGGATCACCACCACGAGCCTCCCGGTCAGCCTGGTGGACGACTTTGAATACGAGGGCACCGAAACCGTGACCCTGACGCTCAGCAGCCCGAGCGCGGCCACGCTGGGCGCGCCGGCCGCCCAGCGGCTGGACCTGCTGGACAGCGACAGCCGGCTGTGGCTGGGCGGGGTGGCCAAAGAGTTCAACCCTTACGACGAGGTGGAGCCGAACGACAGCTTCACCCAGGCCACCGGCCCGCTGACCTCCGGCCGCCCGTATTACGGCACCTTCAAGGGCACGCGCGACCTGGACTTCTTCTTCTTTGACACCACGGCCACCGGCCAGATCCGAGTGGAGATTGCCGGCCTGCTGCAGAGCACCAAGGTCAATGGTGTGGATATCCCGGGAGCCCAGGTGCAGCTGTGCGCCGACTCCGATCCCTTCTGCGTGCCCTACATCGGCTATTCCGGCGGCTATGAGCCCGGCACCACCCTGTTCCGGATCGTGGTGAACAACCGGCCGGCCGGCCGCTATTGGGTGGCGGTGGTGATGCCCGACGGCTACACCGGCGGCCGCTACACGCTCACGGTCACGCACCCCTGAGGCCGGCGCCGCCTCTGCCACGGCGATGACAATCCTGACGGCCGGCCGATGGCTCTGGCAGCGGCGGGGCTGGGGCCTGCGCCTGCTGCTGCTGGCCGCGCTGCTGGCCATGGTGGCGCCGCCGCCCCGGCTGTTGGTCCTCGGCCCGCCGCAGACCGTGGCCACCCGCCACCCGCTCGTCTGCACCCACACCCGCCTGACCGACGAAGTGGAGCCCTGGAAGGTCCTGCACACGCTCGAGCTGGTGCGCCAGATGGGCGCGCCGACCATCGTGGAGTACTTCCCCTGGGCCTACCACGAGGGCGCGGCCGGCCAATTCAACTGGAGCCACGCCGAGATGCGCGTGGACTTCGCCCAGAACCAGGGCCTGGCCGTCATCGCCCGCCTGGGCGGCCTGGTGCCGGCCTGGGCGCGTGTGGAGCCGGGCGCGGACCCGGCCGGCGGGGACCAGATCGTGGATACCTTCCTGCCCGAGGCGCGCTTCGCCGACTTCGGCGAATACGTCTTCCAGTTCGTCAGCCACTTCCGCGGCCGGGTGCGGGCCGTGATCATCTGGAACGAGCCCAACGTCACCCTGGAGTGGGGTTTCCGGCGCGTGGATCCGGAAGCCTACACGCGTTTGCTGCGCATCGCCTTTGAGCGCGCCAAGGCCGCCGACCCGCAGGTGCTGGTGCTGGGCGGCGCGCTGGCGCCCACGCTGGAGCCTGAAGTCAGCGAGTTGGCGCTGGACGACCTGCTCTACCTGGAGCGGATGTACGCGGCCGGCGCCGGCGCCTTCCTGGACGGGCTGGCCGCGCACGCCTACGGCCTCAAGTTCCCGCCGGAGGAGCCGCCGGCCGCCGACGCCCTCAACTTCCGGCGCGTGGAGCTGCTGCGCGCCATCATGGTCCGCTATGGCGACGCCGCCAAACCCATCTACCTGACCGAGTCCGGCTGGAACGATTCGCCGCGCTGGACACACGCCGTGCGCCCGCTGGCCCGCGTGGAGTACCAGCTGCGCGCCTTCCAATGGGCCGAGGCCAACTGGCCGTACGTGCCGGCCGTGTGCGTGTGGGCTTTTCGCTATCCGGCCCCGCAGCGCAGCTACGGCGATTACTTCACGCTGGTGACGCCGGAGTTCACGCTCAAGCCGATCTACGCGGCGATCCAGGCATGGACCCAGGAATGAACCCCCCCCCGGTCCGAGCGCTATTCGCTAAACGCCTGTGGACGGCGGCCGGGGCGGCGGCGCTGCTGCTGGCTGGTTTGGGGGCCTGGTATTGGGGCGCGGTGCGCCAGCGCGACGACCTCGCCTGGCGGGCCGTGGTGGAGCGGGGCGTCCTGGTGGTGGCCACCGACGCCACCTATCCGCCGTTCTCGGCCGTGGACGCCGACGGCAACCTGTTCGGTTTCGACATCGACCTGGCCGAGGCCCTGGCCGGCCGGCTGAGCGCCCGCGCCGGCCGCGAGGTGCGCGCCGAGTTCGAGAATCTGGCCTACGACGCCCTGCTGCCGGCGCTGGTGGCCGGCCGCGACGACGCCGTGATCTCGGCCTTTGTGGCCCAGCCCGAGCGCGCCAAGGAAGTGGCCTACACGCGCCCGTATTTCACGGCCGGCACCGTGGCCGTCATCGCCGAGGGCGACGCGCCGCTGGCGAGTGCTGAGGCCGGGCCGGCCTGGGCGGCCGGGCGGCGGCTGGCGGTGGAGTACGGGGCCGGCGGCGACGTCTTCGCGCGGCAGTGGGCGCGGCTGGCCGACGGGGTGGCCATTCAGCCCGCGCCCTCGGCGGCGGAGGCGCTGGCCGCGCTGGCGGCCGGCACGGCGGATGCCGCCCTGGTGGACAGCCTCTCCGCCTACGATTTCCTGCGCGGCCAGCCCGGCTATCGGCTGGCCGGCCCGCCCCTGGACCCCGAGCCGTACGTGGTGGCGGTCAGCGCCCGCAGCCGCTTGCTGCGCGCGGCGCTGGACGAAGTTCTGGCCGAGATGGCGGCGGATGGCAGCCTGGCGGCGCTGGTGGAGAAGTGGTTCGGGCCGGCCGCCGCTACGGCGTCAGCGCCGCAAAATTGATCGCCCCGGCGCGCACCTCCAGGTGCGTGCTGAGCGGCTCCCCCTGGTAGAGCGTGGTCAATTCGCAAAAGCCGGCCGGCACGTCGGTGAAGGCCGCGTTTTCGCCGTAGCCGTCGTCCGGGTTCACGCCCGGATCCCAATAGGTATCCAGGAAACGCGCCGCGCCGTCTGAGCACAGGATGCTCACGCGCATACCGGGCAGGTACTGGCCGGCGGCGTTGGCCACGCGCACGGCCAGCGTGCCGCGGCCGGCGCCCGGCGCCAGCCACAACTCCGGGTTGCGCGTGGCCCAGTACGAGTCCGGGTTGTCCAGCCGGACCTCCAGGTGCAGGTGCGGGCCGAGGGCCACGCCGGTGGCGCCGACCGTGCCGAGCTG
Organism: Anaerolineales bacterium; assembly: GCA_016789165.1. GTDB lineage: Bacteria > Chloroflexota > Anaerolineae > Anaerolineales > UBA6663 > SpSt-583. Next base: position 8,357 of record JAEURL010000342.1, read on the forward strand.
CTCCCCGGCGGCCACGGCTTGGCCGGGCTGGACCGTCACCGTCTCCAGATGCCCGTACAGGGCGAAGACCGGCCGGCCGAGCCAGGGCTCGCTGAGCTGCAGGACCACCAGATTGCCGTAGAAGTCCAGCTGCGGCCCGAACTGGCGCTCCAGGTCGGTGCCGGCGTAATAGACCACGCCGTTCCCCACGGCCACCACCGGCACGCCTTGCGAGTTGGCGAACTCTACGCCATGGTGGGTTTCCAGCTGATTGCCGAGGGTGGAGCCGTAGCGGTAATTGGAGGCCACGAAGACGTTGCCGCCCTCGCCGATTGGCCGCCCGAAATAGAAGTGCGGCTCCCCGCCCAAGGCGGCCGGCGGGCGCGGGAAGCGCGCCAGGTCCAGCGTGGGGTAGGGGGTGGGCGAGGGCGTCGGCGAGATGGCGGGTGTGACCGTGGGCGCCGGTGTGGCGGTGGCGGCCTCGGTCGGGACGGCGGTGGGCGCGGCGGTGGCGGCCGCCGGCGGCGTGGGGGAGGCGGCCAATGACGGCGCGGCGCCCTCGGTCAGGATCACGGCCACGCGCGTGGCGATGAAGTCCGTGGGGTTGGGGCCGGGGGCCGGCGGCGTGGCCGCCCCGCGCGGATCAGCGGGCAGGCAGGCGGCCAGCAGCAGCGCGCCGGCCAGGGCGGCCAGGAGCCGGCGCTTCATGGGGCGGGCGGCTTGACCGTGAAGGTCACCCAGCCGAGCTGGCCGGGCTCGATCACGATCGTCTGCTCGTAGAATTTGGTGGTGTTCACGGCCACACTATACCGGCCGGCCGGCAGATCACCTAGGCTGAAGTTTTCCTGCAGAATGTCGTCGCCGTTGAGCGTTTCCTGGGCGTAGGTGGTGATGTACTTGGTGCGCGTCGCCTCGTTGACGTCCACGGGCCGGATCACCACTGTCTGGCCGTAGAGCAGGTTGCCCTCCAAGTCCACGATCCGGCCGGCCAACGCGCCATACGGCCGGCCCTTGACGTCCGGCAGGGGCTTCAGCCACAACTCTGGATTGCGGGTGTGGGCGTAGCTGTTCTGGCCCACGCGCACCTCGAAGTGCAGGTGCGGGCCGATCGCCACGCCGGTCTGGCCGACCGTGCCCAGCACGTCGCCGGCCTGCACGCTCTGGCCGGCCGTCACGTCCACGCGCGCGAGATGTCCGTAGAGCGTGTAGACCGGCTGGCCGTGGTAGGCCTGCTCCAGCTCCACCACCACCAGGTTGCCGTAGAAATGCGTGGCCGGGCCGAAGGCGATCTGATCATCCGGGCCGGCGGCCACCACGGTGCCGGCGCCGGCGGCCAGCACGGGCGTGCCGCTGCGGTTGACGATCTCCACACCGTGGTGCGGCTCGCGCAGGCCCTGCTGGGTGGAGCCGTAGCCGTAGGTGCGGTCCACGTACTGCGCGGCCTCCGGCGGGGCGGGGCGCTCCAGGATGAAGTGCTGGGCGGCCTGGGCGCAGGCGGCGTCCGGGCAGGGCGTGCCCGGCGTGGGCGGCGCCGCCGGCGTGGCGGCCGGCGTGACCGTAGCGCCGGCAGTGGGCACCTGCAAGGGGGTGCGGATGGGCGTGAGGGTGGCGAACTCGAGCGGCTGGCCGGCCGTGGGCGGCGGCGGCGTAGGCGGCTCGGTGGGCGCGTCGGTGGGCGCGGTCTCGGTCAGCACCTGCGCCACGCGCGTCTCAATGAACGCCGTGGCCTGCTCGGGCGCCGAGGCCGCGATGGACGGCGCCGCGCAGCCCGCCAGCAGCAGGGCCAGCGGTAAGATCAGCCCGGCCCCCGGCCGGAGCCGCCCATAACCCGCCGCCCGGGGCCGGCTCCAGGGGAAGGCGCGGACTAACGCCAGGCGACTACCACTCACAGTCTACCGTCCACGGCTCACTGCCCATCGGCTGATCGGCTGGCGGCGGCCGGCCGCCTACTGCCGCTCGCTCAACAGCTGCTGGACCCCGGCCAGGATTTCGTCCGCCCGCGCCTCCAGGCCGGCCACCTCGTGCAGCCAGGCCGCGGCCGTGGCCCGGTCCTGGATGGCGGCGGCGTTGGCGCGCACGTTCTGGGCCGCGCCGGACAGGGCGGCCCGCGCCAGGAAGGCGCCGCTGCCGGAGTCCGAGAGCGCGTTGATGTTCCCCTGTTCGGCCGTGATCGCGGCCAGGCCCAGCACGGCCACGGCGTCCCGCGCCGCGCGCATCGGGACCTCGGCGGCGTGGATATAGGCCTGCTCGACGGCGGCGGCGCGCGCCGTCTGCTGCTCGGCCGTGGCCTTGGGCAGTTTGAAGGCCTCCATCACGGCCTCGAAGGCGGCCGAATCGGCCTCCACCGCGGCCGTCAGGTCGGCGCGCAATTTGTCCGCCTGCTCCAGCACGGCCTGCATCTGGGCCTCGACCTCGGCATACTTCTTTTTGCCGAGCGTCAGCCGGGCCACCATGCCCACCAGGCCGGCCGCCATGGCGCCGGTGAAAGCGCAGGCCGCGCCGCCGCCGGGCGTGGCCGTGCCGGCCGCCAGCCGCTCGACGAAGGCGTACTCATTCACCTCCGGCTCGGCCTCGCTCAGTTCGCCCAGCCGGTTCTCGATGATCATCTCCGGCGTCAAGTTGTCCAGCTGCAGATACCACTGCGCGGCGTCGGTCAGGGCCTGCTGCGGGATCATGCCCACCAATTCGGCGCGCGTCACCGTGCAGCCGTAGCGCGCGGCCTCGCGCCGCACCGCCTCCTGCACACGCGCGATGGGCGTGCGCGTGAAGTCGGTCAGGTTCATGCTCACCTGGGCCTGGCCGTCCACCAGGAAGCCCTTGGCCTTCACGAAGCGCAGGCCGCCCGAGAGATGGCGCACGGCCTTGGCCACCTTCTCGGCCACCGCCACATCGCCGGTGTTGAGGTACAGGTTGTAGGCGATCAGGAACTGGCGCGCGCCGATGACGGTGGCGCCGGCCGGCCCCAGCCGCTTCGGGCCGAAATCCGGCGCGCGCTCCGGATGGGTGGCGATCTCGTCGCGGATCCCCTCGTATTCGCCCTTGCGGATATTGGCCAGGTTCTCGCGCTCCGGGCGGGTGGCCGCCGCCTCGTACAGATAGACCGGGAGGCCCAGCTCGCGGCCCACGCGCTCGCCCAGCCGGCGCGCCATGGCCACGCACTCGGCCATGCTCACGCCGCGCAGCGGAATGAAGGGCACCACGTCCGTGGCGCCCATGCGCGGATGTTCGCCGGTGTGGTGGTTCAGGTCGATCAGCTGGGCGGCCCGGGCGATGCCCGCGAACAGCGCGGCCTCCAGGCCGGCCGGCGCGCCCACCAGGGTGACCACCGTGCGGTTGTGGTCCACGTCCGAGCTGACGTCCAGCACCTGCACCGCGCCGCCGCCGCCGGCCTCCAGCGCGGCGACGATCGCTTCGACGACTTCCGGTCGGCGGGCTTCGGAAAAGTTGGGGACGCTTTCCACGAGTTGGCGCATGGCGGGCTGCCTCCAACGCCGCGCCTGAAACGCGGCGGCAAAAAAAGGCCGTCGAGCGGTTCGGCGGCTTAAAAATTATACCTCAGGGGGCCGCGCTATAATCATCGGCATGCAGGCCCTGACTAAAAACTGGATCGTCTGGACGGGCGTAGCCAGCGCCGCCCTGGCCGCCGCCTTTGTGGCCTTGAGCCGCGGCGCGGCCATGCCCCCCGACGGCGGCCAGACCGTGTATCTCCTGGTCCAGCTCTACAACTACGGCGCGCTGCCGGCCTCCATTGTCGTGCTGCTGGCCGCGCTCTCCGCGCTCTTCTACTGGATCCCGCAGGCGCTGGTGAAAGGCCCGCGCTACCGGCGCGACGGCGTCTGGGTGGCCGTGGCCCTGGTGGCGGCCGTGGCCGCCATCGCGGCCGCCCTGCCGCTGGGCCGGCTGATCTACCGCGAGCTGGCCAGCGTCTCCACCCCGGCCGGCAGTGTCCACCTGGGCGTGCGCGTCTCCGGCGACAGCGCCCAGAACGCCTATGTGGTGTGCGAGTGCCCGGGCCTCACCTGCAGCTGCCGCTACTTGTTCGACGAAAGCCTGGCCAAGCTGGACCCGCTGCCGGAGCTGGCCGTGGACGCCGCCCAGCGCGTGACGGTCCAGGTGGCCGGCCGCCTGCTCTATGCGCGCGAACCGTAACCGCCGGCCCGGCTTCGCGCTGGCCGTCCTCGTCTGCCTGGCGGCCGCCCTGGCTTGCGCGCGCCCAGACCTAGCCTCCGAGTTCGGCGTGACGCCGATCGGCGGCGGGGCCACGCCCCTGCCCAACGCCGGCGGCTCGGCCGGCGGTTACGCGCCCGGCGCGGGCCAGGCCCGCGGCGCGACCCCGGCCGTGCCCCCGCGCCCCACCCGCAATCTGGCGCTTTCGCCCACGCCCGACCCGCCGCGCGCCTCGGCCCTGGACCGGCAGACGACCGAGTCCTACACCGTCCAGCGCAACGACACCCTCAACCAGATCGGCGCGCGCTACGGCGTGACGGCCGAACAGATCGCGGCCGCCAACGGCCTGCAGGTGGCCGACGTCCTCTACGTCGGCCA
>JAEURL010000346.1 GCA_016789165.1 Anaerolineales bacterium
TGATCTGCAGGGTGGCCAGGTTGAGGAAGCTGGCTGCGCTCATGGTGGAGCCGATGGTCAGCCCCAGGAAGAGCGTGGCAATGTTGATGATCTCGTTCTGGGCGGATTTGTTCAGCCGCTCCACCACCCCGCTCTCGCGCAGCAGGTTGCCGAGCATAAGCATGCTGATCAGGGGCGTGGCATCCGGCACCAGCAGGCCCACCACCAGCGTCACCGCGATCGGGAAGATCACCCGCGCGCGCTGCGAGACCGGCCGCGGCGCATAGTCCATGCGGATGCGGCGCTCGGCCTTGGTGGTCAGCAGCCGCATGATCGGCGGCTGGATGATCGGGATCAGGCTCATGTACGAGTAGGCGGCCACGGCGATGGGCGCCAGGATCTCGGGCGCCAGCTTGCTGGCCACGAAGATCGAGGTCGGCCCGTCGATGGCGCCGATGACGCCGATTGAGGCCGCCTGATTGAGCGGAAAGCCGAGCAGCGTGGCCAGGATCAGGGTGCCGAAAATGCCGAACTGGCCGGCCGCGCCGAGCAGGACCATGCGCGGCTGGGCCAGCAGCGGGCTGAAATCGATCATGGCCCCCACGCCCACGAAAATCAGCAGCGGGAACAGCTCCGTGCCGATGCCGGCCCGGTACAGCACCGCCAGGACCCCGCCGCCCTCGGTCATGCCGGTCAGCGGGATGTTGGCCAGCAGGCAGCCCACGCCGATGGGCAGCAGCAGCACCGGCTCGTATTCCTTGGCCACGGCCAGCCAGATCAGCACGGCGCCGGCCGCAATCATCACGGCGTTGCCAAGCTGAAAGGCCGCCAGGCCCTTGGTCAGTTCAACCGTCAGTTGTGAAAAGTCCATGCCAGGATCCACCGTGCTCAGGGCTGGGGCGTCGGCCCGCCCAACTCCACCGGCCGGCGGCTGCCAACCTCGGGGTGGTCGCGCAGCCAGACCAGCAGTTCATACTTTTCGCCCGGCAGCAGCGCCGGCGGCTGGCCCTTGGCGCCCAGCGCCACCGTCTGCCGCCAGGCGCCCTGCGCCGGCGTGACGCAATCGGTGGGCCAGTCCGGCGCCAGGGTCCCGTTGATCATCAGCTGGGTGAGCAGGCAGGCGTCGTCCGGCAGCGTGGTGGTGCCGCCGACGCTCAGGTTGCCCGCCTCGGCCGTCAAGGCGTCGACGGCGATGGTCCCGCTGACGGGCGTTCCGCCGGCCGTGCAGGCCGCCAGGGCCGCGGCCGCCGCCAGCCCCAGGGCCGTCCGGAAGAGATCAGGCCGCATAATCCACCAGCGCTTCCCGGTGTTTCACCTGCTGGCCCGCGCTCACATGGACGGCGGCGATCACGCCGGCCCGTGGCGCGCGGATCGGGCTCTTCATCTTCATGGCCTCCAGCACGCACACCTCCTGGCCGGTCTCCACGGCCGCGCCGGGCTGGACGGCCACGGACACGATCACGCCCGGGATGGGGGCCAGGATGGTCCTGCCACTGGTGTTGGCGCCGGCCGGCGCCGCCGCCGGCGGCGTGACCGCGACCGGGGCCGCCGCGGACAGCCGCTCCGGGCTGATCCGCTGGTCGGCGGCCCCCTCCGGTGTCGCCTCCGGCCACACTTCAAACGTCTCCCCCTCGATGACGGCCTTGACCGGCCGCTCCTGAAGGTCGCCCACTTCGACGGTGAAGGCGCGGCCTTCGATTTTGACGGTGTACTTCATCGCACAGGTCCTCGCTGGCTGAGTTGATTGGCGCGCATCACGGCCTGCCAGGCGCTCACCAGGGCCGTGGCCGGCTGGGGCGGCACGTTGGGAGCCGGGGTTTGAGCCGCGGCCGGGGCCGCTTCGGCCAGGGCCACCGCCACGGCCAGGGCCGCCGCCTGCTGTTTGAGCGCGCGGTCGGCGGCCGCCGCGGCCGGCGGTTCACGGTCAGCGGCCAGCCGGACGAGCACGGCCATCAGACCCCAGAAGAGCACGATGGCCCCGAACACCAGGCCCATGCCGATAGCCGTGATCTGCAAAACGAGTTCAAGGTTGTGGGACATGGCGGCTTCTCAGACCGGAATGTTGCCGTGCTTGCGGCGCGGCGCGGGCGCGTATTTGTCCCGCAGGGCCGAGAGCGCGGCCACCAGCTTGGGCCGGGTCTCGCACGGCTCGATCACGTCGGCCACCTAGCCGGCGCTGGCGGCGTGATAGGGGTTATTGACCTGCCGGCGGGAGTCGGCCGCCCGCCGGGCGCGCTCCGCGGCCGGGTCGGCGGCCTGCGCGATCTCATCGCGGTACAGGATGTTCAC
>JAEURL010000359.1 GCA_016789165.1 Anaerolineales bacterium
TGACCGCCACCACCAAGCACGTCATGGGCGGCTGCTACTTCCCGGGCAAGATCGCCGAGCTGAAGAAGATGGGCGCCCTGATCGCGGGCAGCGAAGAGGCCTTTCTGGCCCGCCCATTCTTCTCGCTCAACCTGTGCTGGCTGGTCAGCCCGCTGCGCTTCGCCACCGAGACCACCGAAACGCTGACGGCCGCTGTGCGGGCCGGCCTCCCGGTCTCGCTCGTCTCGGCCCCGCAGGCCGGCGCCACCGCGCCGGCCTCGCTGGTGGGCACGCTGGTGCAGGTGACGGCCGAGGAGCTGGCCGGCCTGACCTACGTGCAGCTGCTGCGGCCCGGCCACCCCACCCTGTACGGCGGCATGCCGCTGGTCTCGGACCTGCGCACCGGGGGCATGGCCGGCGGCGGCGCCGAGCTGGCCCTGATGAACGCCGCCTCGGCGCAGATGTCCCAGTTCTACGACCTGCCGATCTACAATACCTGCGCGCTGACCGACAGCAAGGTCCCGGACATCCAGGCCGGCTTCGAGAAAGGCCTGACCACGGCCGCCACCGCGCTGGCCGGCGCGCAGTACAATCACCACGCCGCCGGCATGCTCGAATCCATGCTGACCGTGGCCTACGAGCAGTACGTCATCGACGACGACATCAACGGCGAGGTGATGCGCCTGGTGCGCGGCCTGGACGTGACTGAAGAGGCGCTCTCGCTGGACGTGATCCACGAGGTCTGCACCGACGGCCCCGGCCACTACCTGGGCCACCCGCAGACCCTGCAGCTGATGAACTCGGAATACTATTACCCGCACACAGCCGACCGCGCCACGCGCCAGGACTGGGAGGCGGCCGGCAGCCTGGATATGCGCCAGCGCGCCCGCCTCAAGGCGCGCGAAGTGCTGCGCACCCACTTCCCGCCGGTGGTGCCGGAGGCCGTGGACCGCGCCCTGCGCGACCAGTTTAATATTCTGCTGCCGCGGGACGTGATGCGGCCAGGAGGCTATGCATGATCGGCGGGGCCCACGGCCAGCTGCTGCACGTTGATTTGAGCACCGGCGCGATCCGGGTGGAGACCCCGCCCGAGGCGTTCTACCGTCTGTTGGTGGGCGGGCGCGCGGTGGTGGCCTATCTATTGCTGCGGGACCTGGCGCCCGGCACCGACCCGCTCGGCCCGGACAACCTGCTGATCTTCGCGCCCGGCCTGCTGCAGGGCAGCAACCTGCCCGGCGCCGGCCGGCACGGCGTGGGCGGCAAGTCCCCGCTCACCGGCGCGCTGGGCTCCAGCGAGGCCGGCGGCTGGTGGGGCCACGAGTTCAAGCGCACCGGCTACGACGCGCTGATCATCCGCGGCCGCGCGCCGCAACCGGTGTATCTGTGGATCAAAGATCAGCAGGTGGAGATCCGGCCGGCCGAGCACCTGTGGGGGCTGGAGACCTGGCCGGCCCAGGCGGCGCTGCGGAAGGAGCTCGGCGACGACAAGATCCGCGTGGCCCAGATCGGGCCGGCCGGCGAAAACCAGGTGCTCTACGCGGCCGTCATGCACGACATCAACCGGGCGGCCGGCCGCAACGGCCTGGGCGCCGTGATGGGCTCCAAGAACCTCAAGGCCGTGGCCGTGCGCGGCACCACCGCCGTGCCGGCCGTGGAACGGGCGCGCGTGACCGAGGTCGCCAAATGGCTGGGCGCCAACTACAAGACCCTGGCCGCCTGGGCCACCGCGCCCGGCCGCGGCACCCAGGACTCGCTGGCCTGGTGGGGGCACCTGGGCGCCCTGCCCACCCAGAACTTCAGCGTGCCGCTGTGGGACGAACGCGACCAGCTCTCCGGCGAGCGCAACTACGCCATGTTCCTGAAGGACCGGGATACCTGCCAGGCCTGCCCGATCACGTGCAAGCAGGTCTTCCAGCATGAGAGCGCGAACCCGTACCAGAAGCTCAACCCCGAGTACGGCGGCCCGGAGTACGAGGCCATGGGCGCGCTGGGCGCCGCCACCCGCATCGCCGACAACCTGGTGGTCTGCAAGGCCGGCGAACTGTGCAACGCCTACGGCCTGGACGTGATCTCCACCGGCATGACCATCGCCTTTGCGATGGAGGCCGCGGAGCGCGGACTGCTCACCCCGGCCGAGACGGGCGGGCTGGACCTGCGCTTCGGCAACGCCGCCGTGCTGCTGCCCGCCATCGACCAGATCGCCCGCCGGCAGGGTTTCGGCGCCGTGCTGGCCGATGGCTCGGCCCGCCTGGCCGCGCGCCTGGGGCCGGCCGCCGCCGAGTTCGACCTGACGGTGAAGAAGCAGGAGTTGCCCATGCACGAGCCGCGCCTCAAGCAGGCGCTGGGCGTGGGCTACGCCGTCGCCCCGGTCGGCGCCGACCACATGATGAACATGCACGACACCGACATCGCCTACGACGGCGCCGGCGTGAAGCGCGTCAACCTGGTGCTCGACCCGCCCATCGGCCCGCTCAAGACCAATGACCTCGGCCCGGACAAGCTGCGCGCCTTCCACGCCGAGCTGAACTGGATGCACTTCCAGGACTGCGCCCTCAACTGCCACTTCCATCCCTACGATTACGGCCACCTGGCCGCCGCCCTGTCCGGCGTCACCGGCGTGGAGTACTCGCTGCGCGACATCCTGGAGGTGGGCGCGCGCGCCCAAACCCTGGCGCGCCTGTTCAACCTGCGCGAGGGCTTCACGGCCGACGCCGACCGCCTGCCCCAGCGCGTGATGCAGGCCTTTGCCAGCGGGCCGCTGGCCGGTGTGGAGATCAACGCGGCCAGCTTCGCCTGGGCCAAACAGCGCTACTACGAACTGATGGGCTGGGACCCGGAGACCGGCGTGCCCAGCGCGGCCGGCCTGCGCGCGCTGGGGCTGGATCAGCTGCTGGCTGAGACCGCCCGCTGAGCGGCCGCCATGCGCCTGGCCCTGCTCTCCGATATCCACGGCAACGCCGTCGCGCTGGACGCGGTCCTGGCCGACCTCGACCGCCAGGCCGTGGACGCCATTCTGTGCCTGGGCGATGTCGCCACGCTAGGCGCGCAGCCGCGCCTGGTGCTGGACCGCCTGCAGGCCCTGGGCTGCGCGTGCGTGCGCGGCAACCATGATGACGCGCTGCTGGACCTCGAGCGCGCCACCGCCCTCCACATCGGCCCGCCCCTCCACCCCACCCTGCAGTGGTGCGCGGAGCAGTTGACGGACGGGGACCGAGAGTGGCTGCGCGCCAGCCAGCCCACGCTGCGCCGGCCGCTCGGCGCCGACGCTGACTTGCTGGCCTTCCACGGCTCGCCGCGCTCCAACGTAGACCTGATCCTGGCCGGCACCCCGCCCGCGGCTTTGGACGAGATGCTGGCCGGCCAGTCCGCCGCCGTCCTGGCCGGCGGCCACACGCATATGCAGCTTCTGCGCCAGCACCACGGCCGGCTGCTGTTCAACCCCGGCAGCGTCGGCTGCCCGTTTCAGACGCCGCCGCCCTCGGAGGCCGCGCCGACCCTGCTGCCCTGGGCCGAGTACGCCCTCCTCACCTGGGCGGCCGGCGCCGTCCACGTCGACCTGCGGCGGGTGCCCTACGATCTGGAGGCCTGGATCGCGGCGCTCGCCGCCAGCGACCTGCCGCTCAAGGGCTGGTGGCTGGGGCAATACCGGCGGCCGGCGCCGGCCTGACCTCGGGCGCGGGCGCCGCCGCCGGGGCCGCATCCGGCAGGTCGGTCTCCACGGCGCGCAGGCGCGGGTTGAGGGCCGCCAGCGCCGTGGCCGCCAGCAGGAGCACGCCGGCCAGCACGAACATCAGGCCCATGCCGCGGCCGGGGCCGGTGCCCAGCAGCGCGCCCAGCCCGGTGGCCGCCCAGGCGCCGCCGGGTTGCAGCAGCGGCTCGAAGACCTGGTCCGCCAGCGGGCCGGCCAGCAGCGTGGCCAGCGGCAGCATCGAGCGGGCGATCATGGACCGCACGGCGAAGACGCGGCCCTGCACCTCCGGCGCCACCTTGGCCTGGAAGATGGCCTGGTTGCAGCCCGAGGCGACTGGCGCGCAGAACACCATCAGAGCCAGGCCGGCCCCGACCGTCCAGGGCGAGGGCCAAACGCCGACCAGGGCCAGGCCGACCGCCATCAGCGCGACGAAGCTCAAGGAGCCGGCTACGCGCCGGCGCGGCCCGCCCCAGGCGCTGATCACGACGCTGCCGGCCAGCATCCCCAGGCCGAGCACCGACTGCATCAGCCCCAGCACGGCCGGCGTGCTGAAGGTGAGCACCAGCGGCCCGGTGAGCACGGTGGCCCCGTTGAGCAGGAAATTGGCCAGGGCCGCGAACAGCAGCAAGCCCAGCAGCCCGGGCCGCGCCGCCAGATACCGGAAGCCAAAAGCCAGGTCGTGGGCAAACTGGCGCGCCCCGTTGCGTTCGCTGCGGGGCGCGGCCGCCGGCTGCGGCACCGGGATCAGCAGCAGCGCGCCCACGGCCGCGCCAAAGGTCAGCAGGTCGATGGTGATCAGGCCGGCCAGGCCGATCAGCGGGAACAGCGCGCCGGCGATGATCGGCGCGGCCAGCATCTCCAGCGCCTGGCTCAGCTGCACCAGGCCGTTGGCGCGGCCCAAGTGGGCCGCCGGGACCAACTGCGTGATCGAGGCGGTGTAAGCCGGCTCCTGGAAGGCGCCGCAGACGGCGCCGGCCAGGGCGATCAGGTAAATGTGCTCGATGGCGAATTGGCCGGACAACATCAGCAGCAGCGCGGTCAGGGTCACCAGCGCGCTGCCCGTATCGGCCAGGATCATGATCAGGCGCCGGTTCCAGCGGTCGGCGACGACGCCGGCCACCGGCGCCAGCACGATGCGCGGCAGGGTGCTGAACAGGGCCGTCAGCGCGAAGGGCGTGGCCGCGCCCGTGCGCTGGAAGATCCAGACCGCCAGGCCAAAGCTGGTCAGCCCGGAGCCGATCAGCGAGATCACCTGGCCGGCCCAGATGGCCAGGAATTTGCGCATGTTCTGGGGAGCGGGTCGGGACGTCATAGCCTGCCTCCTGCGAGCATCGGGAGCGCGCCGGGGGGCCGGCCGCGCGAGCACGGGGATACGGTTGGACGACGATCAGGGAAACGGCGGGGCCTTAGCCGTCCGGGCTGGCCGGCTGGCCCTCCTCTGGGAAGTAGAAGCTGGGATAGAAGGCGATGGTCAGGGCGAAGGCCTCGTGCGCGGGCCCGGCCGCGTCGGCGGCCCCGAACTCCTGCAGCAGGGCCTGCAGGCGCCGGCCAAAGGCTTCGGCCTGCTCATCAGACAGCCGGCTGAGGGCGCGTGAGATGATGACGTGGCGGGGCTGAGCGGCCGCGCCCTGCTCCAGCCGGAAGGCGCGCGCCTGAAAGCTGCGCAGGATGTCCTCCCGCGTGGCGTCCACGGTCGTGCGGACGAGGGTGGTGATGTTCTCCTTGCCCTCCGGCGTACTGAAGGAGAGCAGGCTCTTGTCGACGTCGTAATCGATCGCCACCGTCCGGTAGAGCTTCTCCTGAACGTTAGCGACCAGGCGGGTGCTGACCACGCGGATGAGGCCGTGCTTCTCCAGCATCCCAAAGTGATAGTAGAGTTTGCTGGCCGCCAGGCCCAGCCGGTCCGCCACCTGTCGGACCGTCAGGGGCTCGTGAGCCAGCAGTTCCAGCACCTGGGCCCGGAGCGGGTCGGCCACGACCTTGAGGGTCTCCAGATCCTGAATGACGAAGCGGTCGATCGGTTGAGTTTCTTCTTCCATGAAATTTCTCTTGTCCGCAAAAATTTATTTGTGTGGTTGGGGATATTTTATCGAAAGCGGCCTCGAGTCAATAGACAGGCAACATAAAACGATATGAAAATTGATCGAATTGAGGTCAGGCACTACCGAATTAAGCTCGACCCGCCCTTTTTGGCCTCCTGGGACCCCAACCCGCGGCGGACCTTCACCAACACCCTGGTGCGGGTGCAGGCCGGCCCCTTCGAGGGCGTCGGCTCCGGCGACGCCATGCTGGGCTTCGCCGGCCACGAGCACCTGTTCGTGGGCCAGGACCCCTTCGCCATCGAGCGCCATGTCCACCTCTTGGACAATTTGCAGTTCCACTACGGGCGGATGTGGCCGCTGGAGGTGGCCCTGTGGGACCTGATGGGCAAGATCACGGGCCAGCCGGTCTGGAAGCTCCTGGGCGGCCGGACGAACCGGGTGCCGCTCTACGCCTCCTGCGGCGAGCGCAAGCCGGCCGCCGAGCGGGCGGCCTCGGCCCGGCAGCTTAAGGCCCTGGGCTACCCGGCCCTGAAGATCCGTTTCCATGACGCCGACATCCGCAAGGACATCGCCGTGGTGGCCGCCGCGCGCGAGGCCATCGGCCCGGACATGCACCTGCTGGTGGACGCCAACCAGGGCTGGCAGATGCCGTGGGACGCCTCGCCCACCTGGGACTTCAAGACCGCCCTGTGGGTGGCCGACGCCCTGGCGGAGTTGGGCGTTTTCTGGCTGGAGGAGCCCCTGCACCGGCACGACTTCGAGGGCCTGGCGGCCCTGCGCCGGCGCGCCCGGCTGCGCCTGGCCGGCGGCGAGGGCAACCGCGAGTATGCGGACCTGCGCCAGTATCTGAAGCACGGCTCCTTCGACGTCTACCAGCCGGACGTGGTCTGGTGCACGGGTCTGCTGCGGGCGCGCCAGCTGGCCGGCGAAGTCCAGGCGGCCGGCTGCCTCTACACCCCGCACACCTGGGGCGACGGCCTGGTGCTGCTGGCCAACTTGCACGTTTGTGCCGCGCTCTCCAGCGCGCCCTTCGTCGAATTTCCGTTTGATCCGCCCAACTGGACGCCCGAGCGGCGCGACTTCATCCTGCCCAAGCCGCTGCTGCCCTCCGGAGCCGGCTACCTGGATCTCCCAGACACGCCCGGCCTGGGCGTGGACATCAACTGGGAGGCGCTGGAGCCGCGCCGGGTCGAGGCCGGCACCATGCCGGCCAATTGAACCGGCCCGAAAGCTCCGGCTCGTTTTACAATAGCCCTATCCCGTTCCGCCTGTGTCAACGCCTATGCCTTTCGATTTCGACCAAATCCACGAACGCCGCCACACCAACAGCGCCAAGTATCGCTTCTACGACCCGGACGTCCTGCCCATGTGGGTGGCCGATATGGACTTCCCGGCGCCGCCGGCCATCCTGGAGGCCCTGCGGGCCCAGGTGGAGCACGGCATCTACGGCTACGAGTTCCCAACCGAGGCCTTGTTTGAGGCCGTGCGCGGCCGGCTGGCGCGGCTCTACGGATGGGAGCTCACGCCCAAGGAGATCCTGCTCGTCCCCGGCCTGGTCTCGGGCTTCAACGTGGCCGCCCGCGCCCTCGCCCGCCCCGGCGACGGCTATCTGATCCAGCCGCCGATCTATTTCCCTATGCGGGACCTGCAGCGGAATACGGGCCTGGAGCGCCAGGAGGCGCCCCTGGCCGTCCGCACGGACGGGTCCACCCTGCGCTACGAGATCGACTTCGACGCGCTGGAGGCCGCCGTCCGCCCCAACACGCGCTTCTTCCTGCTCTGCCACCCGCACAACCCGGTGGGCCGGGCTTTCACCCGCCGCGAGCTGGAGCAGCTGGCCGAGTTCTGCCTGCGCCACGACCTGATCATCTGCTCGGACGAGATCCACTGCGAGCTGCTGCTGGGCGATACCCCGCACCTCCCGATCGCCGCCCTGGCGCCCGAGGTGGCCGCCCGCACCATCACCCTCAACTCGCCCAGCAAAACCTTCAACATCGCCGGCCTGTTCTGCGGCTTCGCGCTCGTTCCCGACCCGGACTTGCGCCAGCGCTTCCAGACGGTCACCAGCGAGCTGACCCTGCACGTGGCCTCCGCCGGCCTGGTGGCCGCGCAGGCCGCTTACGGGCCGGCCACCGACGACTGGCTGGCGCAACTGCGCGCCTACCTCACCGCCAACCGCGAGGCGCTCACGCGCTACGTGGCCGACCAACTGCCGGGTGTGCGCACCACGGTGCCGGAGGCCACTTACCTGGCCTGGCTGGATTGCCGCGCCCTGAACCTCGAAACCTCGCCCTTCGAGTTCTTCCTGAAGCGAGCCAAGGTGGCTCTAAACGACGGCCAGACCTTCGGCCCGGGCGGCGAGGGCTTTGTGCGCCTGAATTTCGGCTGCCCGCGCGCCACCCTGCTGGAGGCGCTGGA
>JAEURL010000366.1 GCA_016789165.1 Anaerolineales bacterium
CTGAAAGGCATCCCCCAGCCCGAACAGAAAGGCGCCGAAGAACACGCCGATGGGGTTCCAGCGGCCGAAGATCACGGCCGCGAAGGCGATAAAGCCGCGCCCGGCCGAGAGGTTCTCCTGGAAAGCGTTGATGTTGGTGGCGCTGACCAGGGCCGAGCCGCTCATCCCGGCCACGGCGCCGCTCAGCAGCACGGCCAGGTAGCGCACCCGGTTGACGTTGAGGCCCACCGTGCTGGCCGCTTCGGGGTGCTCGCCGACCGAGCGCAGGGTCAGGCCCCAGGCGGTGCGATAGAGGATGAACCACATCACCGGGATCAGGAGCAGCGCCAGGTAAATCAGGATATTGTGGCTGAACAGCGCCTTGCCGAGATAGGGCAAATCGCTCAGGATCGGGAAGTGCAGCTCCGTGAAGCCCGGCGCCGTAACAAAGACGCCCCGCGTATAGAGCAGCCGGAAGCCCAGCGCCGTGACGGCCAGGGCAAACAGGTTGAGGGCCACGGCGCTGACGATCTGGTTGGCCCGCAGCGTGATGGTGAAATAGGCGTGCAGCAGGCCGACCAGCAGCCCGGCAACGCCGGCCGCGGCCAGCCCCGCCCAGGGGGTGTGGCCATAGTCCGAGGCCGTGTAGGCCACAAAGGCGCCGATCAGCATCATCGACTCCAGGGCCATGTTGAGCACCCCGGAGAGCTCGCTGATCAGCCCGCCCAGGGCGGCCAGCAGGAGCGGGGTGGCCGCGATCAGGGCGGCGCGCACGAACTCCGGCGCGGCCAGGATGGTCAGGATGCCGCGCCCCAGCTCGGTCTGCCAGGCCAGCAGCAGCCCGAGCACTACGGCCAGCCCGACGCCGACCCAGGTCAGCCGGATCCGCGGCCGGCCCGCGGCGTAAAATCCCGGTTGGCTGGTCATGGCTGCTCCTCCCCTTGGAAACGCCGCGCCAGGGCGAGGATGCGCGGCGAGGAGGCCGCCAGCACCGCCAGGATGGCCAGCACTCGGATCATGCCCACCAGCTGCGAGGGCAGCTTGGCAATGGCCTCCATGGCCACCGCCCCGGTCTGCAGGCCGGCGAAGAACAGGGCCGCCAGCCCGACCAGGAAGGGCTGAAAACCGGCCAGCAGCGCCACCGCAATGGCGTCGTAGCCGGTGGTGGGGGCAAAGCCCGAGATCAGGCGCACCTGGTAGCCCAGGATCTCGGAGGCCCCGGCCAGGCCGGCCAGGCTGCCGCTGACGAAGAAGGTCAGCAGGAACACCCGGTCAGCGCGGATGCCGGCGTGGCGCGCCGCCACCGGGTTCTGGCCCACGACCCGCACCCGCTGCCCGAGCGTGGTATAGCGCATGACGATGTACAGCGCCACCATCGCGGCCAGAGCGATGAAGATGCCGATGTGCAGCTGGGTGCGCGGGATCAGCCGGGGATACATGACGTTCTCGAGCACCGGCCACGAGATAGGCGCGTTGTTGGCGCCGCCGGCCTTGAGGGGGCCGGCGACCATGTAGTCCACCAGATAGATGCCGACGTAGTTCAGGAGGATGGTGGAGATGATTTCATTCGCGCCGGCATAAACCTTGAACAGGGCCGGGGCGAGCGCCCACAACCCGCCGGCCAGCAGGGCGGCCAGGGTGGCCAGGGTCATGTGGAGCGGAGCCGGCAGGCCCGCGAACTGGCCGCCGACGATCACGGCCGCCAGCGCGCCCAGATACATCTGCCCGACCGCGCCAATGTTGAAGGCGCCGGCCTGGAACGAGAAAGCGATGCCCAGGCCGCACAGCAGCAGCGGGATCGCGGTCTTCAGCG
>JAEURL010000396.1 GCA_016789165.1 Anaerolineales bacterium
TCAAGGTCGGCTACAACAAGGTCTTTGGTTATTACCTGGAGCTGAGCCGCGGCCAGGCCGTCAACGCCCCCGAGAACTACATCCGCAAGCAGACCCTGGTCAACGCCGAGCGCTACATCACGCCCGAGCTGAAGGAATACGAGACGCTGGTCCTCAACGCCGAGGAGCGCATCCTGGAGATCGAGACCCGGCTGTTCAAGGAGGTGTGCGCCCAGATCGGGGCGCAGGCCGGCCGGCTGCTGGCCACGGCGCGGGCGCTGGCCCAGGTGGACGTCTTCGCGGCGCTGGCCGAGGTGGCGGCCCGCCAGGGCTACGTGCGGCCGGAGGTCACGCCCACCCCCGGCCTGGAGATCCAGGCCGGCCGGCACCCGGTGGTGGAGGAGCTGCTGCAGGCCGGCACGCGCTTCGTGCCCAACGACGTGATCTTCGAGCCGGGCGAGTGTGTGCGCGTCATCACCGGCCCGAACATGAGCGGCAAGAGCACCTATCTGCGCCAGACGGCCCTGATCATCCTGCTGGCCCAGCTGGGCAGCTTCGTGCCGGCCGACTCCGCCCGGCTGGGCGTGTTCGACCGGCTGTTCACGCGCATCGGCGCGCAGGACGAGATCCATGCCGGCCAATCCACCTTCATGGTGGAGATGGTGGAGACGGCCAACATCCTGCACAACGCCACCCCGCGCAGCCTGCTGGTGCTGGACGAGATCGGCCGCGGCACCAGCACCTACGACGGCCTCTCGCTGGCCTGGGCCATCGTCGAGTACATCCACAACCACCCCGGCCTGAAGGCCAAGACCCTCTTCGCCACGCATTACCACGAGCTGACCGATCTGGCCGCTCTGCTGCCGGGCGTGCGCAACTATAACGTGGCCGTGACCGAGGAGGGCGAGCACGTGGTCTTCCTGCACCGGATTGTGCCGGGCGGCGCCGACCGCTCGTACGGCATCCACGTGGCGCAGCTGGCCGGCCTGCCGCGCGCCGTCATCGGCCGGGCCCAGGCCATCATGGCCCAACTGGAGGCCTCCGGCGGGCGGGCGGTGCGCCTGAATGACCCCGGGCCGCAGCAGATGGCCTTGTTCCCGGAGACCAATCCTCTGTTGGATGAAATCCTGGAGCTGGACTTGAACTCGCTCACGCCGATGGAGGCGCTGAGCAAGCTGTTTGAATGGCAGGCCCGTTACCGCCGCGGGGAGACAGCGGACTGACCAGCGCTCAGCCGGGCGGGGCGGGGTCGTAGACCACGTTGTGCCGCAGGCCGTGCCAATCGCCTTGGAACAGCATGGAGACCGGCCGGCGGTTGTGGTGCAGGCTGCTGCCCGTCATGGCAAAGGCCTCCGGCCCCACGGCCGGGTCCAGGTGGACGGGCAGATGCTCTTGATGGCCCAGCCCGGTCAGCTCCACGCTTTCCAGATGCAACCGGCCGCGCGGCATCACCATGAGGTAGCCGCCGCCGGCCGCCGCCTCGCCGCGGATGACCACGTTGCGCGTCAGCAGGCCGACCTCGGTGCGCCAGTCGGTGGTGGCGCCGCGGTAGGTCTGCAGGCCGCCCCAGTGGGCGTGGGCCAACGGCTCGTCCAGCCGGAGGACGTTGCCCTCCACGCTCTCCAGGCCGCGTTCCTCGGCCAGGTGGGCCGGTGAGCCGCTCAGACCCACCACCACCCGGTCACCGGGCCGCCACTCCAACACCTGATCCACGAGAATGTCGCGGGCGCCGGCCTCGGCGCTGGCCGCCAGCTTGGCGCGGCTCTGCCGCCATTCTCCGCAGAACAGCACGCGGCCGCCGTCCAGGGCGGTGAGGAAGCGGGTGCCCGTGCCGCCGGTGTGCCGGCCGGGCCGGCTGAGGCTGGCCAGCGTGATCTCGGCCCGGCCCACCGCCGGCCGCTCCGGCGCGCCGATGCGGAACTCGCCGCGCACCATGATCCACTGCGCCGTCAAGCTCACTTCGCCGTCGTCGAACCACAGCAGGCCGTCGATCTGCAGCCCCTTGAGGGGCGGCGGGCTGACGTCCATCAGCACACGCCCGCCGGGCGGGATCACCACCGAATCGCCGGCGCGCGGCAGCCGGTCGCCCCACGTGGCCGGGTCAGACCAGGCCGCGATGGCGCGGCCGCGTTTCATCACCAGCGGTGACGTGCCGGGTTTGGGGTGGGCCAGGATATCGGCGCAGGGCGCCGAAGGACAAGGCAGGGCATAGATGGCGTTCATGACCGTTCCGTTTGGGAGCCCTGGTGACGCCGGCGCATGGGAGCTGCGCCGGCGTCGGCCTGAAGAACAGGGCCTAAACCAAACTGTAGGGCCTCTGGCCCGGACGGTCAGCAAACGAGCCTCGAAACTTCGGTGAAGGCTGGGTGAAAGCGGGGAGGCGCGGCCGGCCGCCGGTTAGGTGCGGGGTAGAGAAGCGGGCAAAACGACTCCGAAATGCTCGGCCAGGGCGGCCGACACGGCCTCGGAATGGGCCAGAATCTCCTCCCGCTGCGCGCCGGCCTCGGTGATGATCAGACGGTCCACGTTGCCGCG
>JAEURL010000434.1 GCA_016789165.1 Anaerolineales bacterium
GTGCAGGTCCATCCGGCCGTCCTGGCTGTAGAGCACCACGTCGTGGTTGGCCAGCTTGAGCGCGGCCGCCACCATCTGGCGCGGCAGGTAGACGCGGTCACGGGCGGCGTCCACCCGGGCGCCGGCGGCGGCCAGGATGGACCGGCACTCGGAGTCGAAGATCTCGACCCCGGTGCGCTCCAGGATGCTGAGCGCGCCCTCGTGGATGCGCTGCACGGCGGCCTCCGAGAGCGGCCGGTACTGGCCGCCCTCCAGGCCGGGCGGCAGGGCGTTGGATTTGTGGGCCGCGCGCGCGCGGCGGCGGGTGTCGCGATTGGTGGTCGTCATGAGGCTCTCCCCATTGAGCGGCCGGCCCTAAGAGATCGAGCCGATGCCGTAGGCGCCGTGCAGCAGTTGGCCGGCGGCGAATCGCTCCGGGCGGTAGCCGTCGATCGAGACGCGCACCGGCCGGCCCAGGATGGTCTGCGCCAGCGCTTCGCCCACGGTCGGCGCCATCTTGAAGCCGTGGCCGCTGAAGCCGACGCCGACGAAGACGCCCTCGTAGCCGGGCACCGCGCCGATGATCGGATTCCAGTCCGGGGTGATGTCGTACGGGCCGGTCCAGCCGGCGGTGTATTTCAGGTTGGCGAAGGCCGGCATGCGGTGCGCGATCAGGGCCCCGATGCGCTCGACGTGGGCCAGGTCCACCTGGTCGTCGCGCAGGCTGTCGGCGTCCTCAATCGGGTCGCCGTGGTCGCCGGTGCCCACCAGCACCACGCCGCCGGTCTCGGGCCGGAAGTAGATCTTGTCCGGCGTGGTCAGGTCCTTGACGGTCGGCCAGTGCTCGTCGTAGGGCGAGTCGATCTTGAGGGTGATGACCTTGTGCCGGCTGACCTCGTAGGGGAAGGTGACGCCGATCATCTGCGCCAGGGTGTTGGTCCACGGGCCGGCGATGAGCACCAGGGTGGGGGTCTCGATGACGCCGGCCGGGGTGGTGACGCGCTTGAGGTTCCCCTTGATCTCCAGGCCCGTGACGGGGGTGCTGGTGTGGACGGCCACGCCCAGCTCCCGGGCCCGGTTGACGTAGCTGGTGGTGGTCAGGTGCGGGTCGGCGTAGCCGGCGCGGGTGTCATAGCCGATCACGTCCACGTCGTCGAACTGCAGCAGCGGGTGGATGCGGTGGGCCTCGTCCTTCGTCAGCACGGCCGTGTCGATGCCGAGGGCGTTCTGGGCCTTGAAGACCTCCAGCATCGGCGCGCGGTGGGCCTCCGGGCCGAGGATGATGTAGCCGGTGCGCCGGAAGCCGGCCTCGGCGCTGCCGCCCACCACGGCGTTGAAGTTCTCGAAGATCTTGAGGCTCTCCACCGCGTGCAGGCGGTTGTCGGCGATGGAGTAATGCGTGCGGCAGATGGCGCAGGACTTGGCGGTGCCGCCGGAGCAAACGTCCTGGCGCTCCAGCAGGACGACGTTCTTGGCCCCCAGGTTGGCCAGGTTAAAGGCGGTGCTGGTCCCGATCACGCCGCCTCCCACAATCACGATCTCGGCTGTGCGAACGTCAGGCATGGCAGCTGTCCTCCGGCGAACGAAAAAGTTAGATGGATGGTTAGAGTCGGGAGGCCGGCCCCGCTTTCCGGCGCCCGGCCGGCGGCTGGAACGCGGGGGGTGGCGGCCTGGTGCGCGGCCGGGTCAGGGCCAGGTTTTACAGCGGGGGCCGCATCACCTCCGGGGGAAGCAGGATGTTGAACTGATCGCGGACCTGGCGGTCCAGGCCGGCCGGGATGATCTCCGGGAAATGCGACCGCAGGACGGCGCGGGCCTGCCGGCGGGCGCGCTCGCGCATGTCCAGGCTGCCGGCCGCCTCCCAATTAGTGCGCGTGTCCCGGTCGGCGGTGTGCGGGTAGTGGTACTCGCTGTTCATCAGCGCCAGGGTCTGGGCGTGGCCCAGGTAATGGCCGGGGCCGTCGGTGCAGATCTCGTGGATCACGTCCACCGACAGGGCGGCCTCGCTCACCTCCAGGCCGCGCACCAGGCGCATCACCTGCCCGCCGATGTCGTCGTCGATGAGGTAGTTCTCGTAGGCCACGGCCAGCAGGCTCTCCAGCATGCCGGCGGCGTGGTGGTTGTACTGCGCGCCGGCCAGGGCGGTGACGGCCGTGGTCAGGCCCTTCTCGAAGCCGGCCTGGGCGTCCGGGACCTTGCTCTCGGTGATGCCGCACGAGTTGTAGATCGGCAGGCCGTAGAAGTGGCACATCTGCGCGGCGGCCGCGTTCATCAGGGCCAGCTCGGCCGCCCCGCCGATCATGTTCCCGGTACGCAGGTCGGTGACCAGCGGCATGCTGCCCATCAGCAGCGGGTGGCCGGGCCGCACAAGCTGGACGTAGGCGATGCCGGCCAGCTCCTCGGCGATGGACTGGACCAGCGTGCCGGCCAGGGCGGCCGGCGCGGTGGCGCCGCTGAGCGGGGCCGAGACCAGGGCCACCGGCAGGCCGGCCCGCACGGCGGCGGTGAGGGTCTCCACGGTCTCGGCCGCGAAGCGCAGCGGGCTGATCATGTAGCCCAGGTTGAGCGACAGGCAGGGCCGCTTGAGGAAGGCCTCCTCGCCGCCGGCCAGCAGCGCGCCCAGAGCCTTGATCTCGGCCACCTTGCCGGCATAGTAGCAGCCGCCCATGACGTGCTTGTGCGTGGCCGCCAGGCAGGCGTAGAAGGTATTGAGGTCCAGGTCGGCGTTGCCCACGTCGCGGGCCACCACCGGCCGCAGGTAGAAGTGGATGTTCGCGAGGGTGTCCACCAGCCGGCCGATGTCGTACAGGTCGCGCAGGCCCGCCGGCCGCGCCAGGCCGGTCTCCAGGTCCACCACCAGCACCGCCGCGCCGCCGGTGCCCAGATGGACGCGCTTGCCGCGCAGGTGCAGGTCGGCCTGGCCGTCCCGGCTGTAAAGGACGACGTCGCGGTTGGCCAGCTTGAGCAGGGCCTCAATCAGGCCGGGCGGGAAATACACGCGGTTGCGGGCGGCGTCCACCCGGGCGCCGGCCGCGGCCAGGATGGACCGGCACTCGCTCTCCATGATCTCCACCCCCGTGCGCTCCAGCACGGTCAGGGCCGCCTGGTGGATGCGCTGCACGTCCTCGTCGGCCAGGGGCTTGTAGCGCCCGCCCTCCAGGCCGGGCGGCGAGACGTTGGCGGGCTTGCGGGCCGCGCGTTCGCGGCGGGGGCGGCGGTCGGTGGCGGTCATGGCGGTTCCCGGTCTGGGCGCGGCCCTAATGGTGGCGAACGCGCTGGAAATGCGGGTCGGTGAAGGCCGGCCGCTGGAGCGTGAAGGGCGCAATCGGCAGGGCGCTGCGGCCGTGCAGGGCCAGGTCCCGCAGAGCCTGGCCGATGACGCTGGCGAACTTGTAGCCCTGGCCGCCGGTGGCCGTCACCGCGATCTGCGGGTGCGCGGGCAGGGTGTCTACCACGAACTCCTGGTCCGGAGTGTTGTGGTACAGGCAGGTCTTGGTGTACAGGATTGGGCCGGCGGCGTGCGGGAGGTGGGTGCGCAGGAAGTCGGCGTAGCGCGCCTCCCGCACCGGGTCTGGCTCAAAGGTGCGCGTCTCGGGCGTCACCTCCGGGCCGGCCAGGTGCTGGCCCATCTTGGTGGCCAG
>JAEURL010000493.1 GCA_016789165.1 Anaerolineales bacterium
GGCTGAAAGACCTGGCCGACGCCTGGCTGATGCACAACCGGGATATCCACGTCTGGGCCGACGACTCGGTGGTGCGGGTCTTCGAGGGGCGCGAGCTGCCGGTGCGCCGCTCGCGCGGCTACGCCCCCTTCCCGGTCCGGCTGGGGTTTGAGGCCCCGCCCCTGCTGGCGGCCGGCGGCGAACTGAAGGCCACGTTCTGCCTGGCGCGCGGCCGGCACGCCTTCCTGAGCCAGCACATCGGCGATATGGAGAACCTCGAAACCCTGCAGGCCTTCGAGCGGGCCGCCGCGCACTTCCAGGCCATCTTCCGCGCCGCGCCGGAGGCGCTGGTGTGCGACCTGCACCCGCGCTATCTCTCCACGCGCTGGGCGCGCGAACACGCCGCCGGCCGGCCCGTCTTCCAGGTCCAGCACCATCACGCCCACGTCGCCGCGGTCCTGGCCGAGAACGGCTGGGCCGGCGGCCGGCCCGTGATCGGCTTCAGCTTCGACGGCACCGGCTACGGGACCGACGGCGCGATCTGGGGCGGCGAGGTGCTGCTGGCTGATTACGCCGGCTTCGAGCGCGCTTACCATTTGGCCTATGTGCCGCTGGCCGGCGGTGACGCGGCCGTCAAGCGCCCGTACCGGGCGGCCCTGGCCCACCTGCAGGCGGCCGGCCTGGCCTGGGACGAGGACCTGCCGCCCGTGGCCGCCTGCCCGCCGGCCGAGCGCGCCGTGCTGGCGCGCCAATTGGCGGCCGGCCTGAACACCGTGCCCACCAGCAGCCTGGGGCGCTTGTTCGACGCCGCGGCCGCCCTGATCGGCCTGCGCCCGATAGTCACCTACGAGGCCCAGGCCGCCATCGAACTGGAGGCGCTGGCCGCCCCGGACGAGGCCGGCGCTTACGCGTTCACGATCGGCGAGCGCACGTTTGACGCCGCGCCCGCCATCCGCGGCCTGGCCGCCGACTGGCGGGCCGGGACGCCGGCGCCGGTGCTGGCCGCCCGCTTCCACAACGGCGTCGCCGAGTTGGTGCTGGCGCTCAGCCAGCGCCTGCGCGCCCGGCACGGGCTGAACACGGTGGCGCTGAGCGGCGGCGTCTTTCAGAATGTGACCCTGCTGGCCGGCGCCCTGAACCGCCTGCGCGCGGCCGGCTTCGAGGTGCTCAGCCATCGCCAGGTCCCGCCCAACGACGGCGGGCTGGCCCTCGGCCAGGCCGCCCTGGGCGCGTGGCTGAGCCATTAAGACGACAGGTTTTTGGAGGCAATTATGTGTCTAGGCATCCCTGGCAAGGTCATCGAGATCTACGAAACATCCGGCGTCCGCATGGGCAAGGTTGATTTCGACGGCGTGGTGAAGGAGGTCTGCCTGGCCTACCTGCCCGAGCTGCAGCTGGGCGATTACACCATCGTCCACGTCGGCTTCGCCATCACCCAGCTGGACGAGGCTTCGGCCCTGGAGAGCCTTCAGCTCTTCCGTGAGCTGGGCGAATTCGAAGAGGCGCTCGCGGCGGGGCCGGAGGCTTCAGCCGGCGCTCAAGGGAAGTAGCCGCGCCGCCCTTGGTGATATCGGCCCGCAGGTGAGCTATGAAATACCTAGACGAGTTCCGTGACCCCGCCGCCGCCCAGGCGCTCTTCGCCGAGATCCGCCGGATCGCCAAACGGCCCTGGGTGCTGATGGAGGTCTGCGGCGGGCAGACGCATTCGATCATCCGCAACGGCATCGACCAGCTCCTGCCCGAGACCGTGGAGCTGATCCACGGCCCGGGCTGCCCGGTGTGCGTGACGCCGCTGGAGACGATCGACAAGGCCCTGGCCATCGCCGCCCGCCCGAACGTGATCTTCTGCTCCTTCGGCGACATGCTGCGCGTGCCGGGCAGCGCCCACGACCTGTTTCGGGTGAAGAGCGCCGGCGGCGACGTGCGCGTGGTCTACTCGCCGCTGGACGCCGTCAAACTGGCGCAGGCCAACCCGGAGCGCGAGGTGGTCTTCTTCGGCATCGGCTTTGAGACCACGGCGCCGGCCAACGCCATGGCCGTGGTCTTGGCCAAGCGGCTGGGCCTGCCGAACTTCTCCATGCTGGTCTCGCACGTGCTGGTGCCGCCGGCCATCGAGGCGATCCTGAGCTCGGCGCGCAACCGCGTGCAGGGCTTCCTGGCCGCCGGCCACGTCTGCAGCGTGATGGGCTACTGGCAGTACCATCCGCTGGCCGAGCAATACCGGGTCCCGATCGTGGTGACCGGCTTCGAGCCCCTGGACGTGCTGGAGGGCATCCGGCGCGCGGTGGCGCAGTTGGAAGAGGGCCGGCACACGGTGGAGAACGCCTACGCGCGCGCCGTCACCGAGGCCGGCAACCGGCCGGCCCAGCAGATGCTGGCCGAGGTCTTCACGGTCACCGACCGCACCTGGCGCGGCATCGGCCCGATCCCGGCCAGCGGCTGGCGGCTGAGCGACGCCTACGCCGAGTTCGACGCCGCCCGGCGCTTCACGGTCGAAGACATCCGCACCCAGGAATCGCCTCTGTGCCGCAGCGGCCAGGTGCTGCAGGGCCTGATCAAGCCCAATCAGTGCCCGGCCTTCGGCAAGGAGTGCACGCCCCAGAAGCCGCTCGGCGCCACCATGGTGTCCGGCGAGGGCGCCTGCGCGGCCTATTTCCGGTACGGGCGTTTCGTGAACGCGGAAGCGTCCGCCCCGGCGGCCCAGGCCGCCTGACGCTGGCGCCGGCCCGCCGGACCTGAATAGAAACGAACGACACCGCTCGCCTATGTCTAACGAACTTAACTTCGAAGGCTGGAGCTGCCCGCTGCCCTTGCGCGATCATCCGACCGTCATCCTCGGGCACGGCGGCGGCGGCCAGCTCTCGGCCGAGCTGATCAAGCACCTCTTCCTGCCGGCCTTCGGCAACCCCGCCCTGGACCAGTTGGGCGATTCCACCGTGCTGCAACTGGCCGGCGGGCGCGTGGCTGTCTCCACCGATTCGTTCGTGGTGCGCCCGCTCTTCTTCCCCGGCGGCAACATCGGCGAGCTGGCCGTGAACGGCACCGTCAACGACCTGGCGATGAGCGGCGCGCGCCCGCTCTATCTGACGGCCGGCTTCATCATCGAGGAGGGCCTGCCGCTGGCGCAGCTGGGCGTGATCGTGGAGAGCATGGCGGCGGCGGCCCGGTCGGCCGGCGTGCAGCTGGTGGCCGGCGACACCAAGGTGGTGGACCGCGGCCACGGCGACGGCGTCTTCATCAACACCGCCGGCCTGGGCCTGATCCCGGCCGGCGTCGAGATCGGGCCGCGGCGCGCCCGGCCCGGCGACGTGATCCTGCTGAGCGGCACGCTGGGCGACCACGGCATGGCCATCATGAGCGTGCGCGAGGGCCTGCAGTTCGAGACCGCCATCGTCAGCGACACCGCCGCCCTGAACGGCCTGGTGCAGGACCTGCTGCAGGCCGCGCCCGACGTCCATGTGCTGCGCGACCCGACCCGCGGCGGGCTGGCCGCCTCGCTGAACGAGATCGCGGCCGCCAGCGGCGTGGGCATGGCTCTGGAGGAGCGCCTGATCCCGGTGGAGCCGGCCGTGCAGTCCGCCTGCGAGCTGCTGGGCCTGGACCCGCTCTACGTGGCCAACGAGGGCAAGCTGGTGGCGATCGTGCCGGCCGAGCAGGCCGAGGCCGCGCTGGCCGCCCTGCGCGCGCACCCGCTGGGCCGGCGCGCGGCCCGCATCGGCCGGGTGATGGCCGAGCACCCCGGCCTGGTCACCACCCGCACCGGCATCGGCGGCACGCGCGTGGTCGATATGGCCATCGGCGAGCAGCTGCCGCGCATCTGCTGAGCGTTCCCGCCGCGTATGGCGCGTCCCCGCTCCGGCACGCCGACGACCCTGGAGGCGTATTTTTCCGGACAGCCCGAGTCCCTGGCGCTCTTCGAGGCCGTGCGCGCCCTGATCGCCGAAATCGGCCCGGCCGCCCTGCGCGTGACCAAGAGCCAAATCGCCTTCCGCCGCCGCACGGCCTTTGCCTGGGTCTGGCGGCCGGGCCTCTATCTGCGCGGCCGGGGCGCGCCGCTGGTGCTCACCCTGTCGTTCCGCTATCGCCATCCCTCGCCACGCTGGAAGCAGATCGTGGAAGCCGCGCCGCGGCGCTTCACCCATCACCTGGAAGTGCACACCGCCGCCGACCTGGATCTGGAGGTCCGTCAGTGGCTGCGGGATGCCTGGGCGGCGGCGGCCTGAGCGCCATCGGCCAACCCGACCCGGCCGCCGGCCAAGACACACGATCGTCAAGGTTTCCCGGCCTGATTTATCAAACTTTCCCGACAGACAGCCCCCGTCGTTTGGCCTTACAGTGTCCCTGCCGCTGTCAGGGCACGTGCGGGCGGCCGGCTTTTTTCCGCCTGCGGGGCGGCGAATGGGGCGCACATGGAAAGTGAACTCAAGGCCTACCATCGTCTATATGCCGAGCGCTTTGTGATCCGGGAACGGCGGCCGGCCGCCCAGCGCCGCCCGGCTGCGGCCCACACCGCCGCTGGCCCGGCCGAGCTCTGGTTCGACGAAGCCGCCCTGAAGATCCATCAAACCGAGGTGGCCCGGACGCTGGGCTGTTCAGAAGGCGTGCTGGTGGTCGTCCACGACAGCCTGCCGCCGGCCTATCCGGGCCTGGCCGGCCCCATCCCCGCCGGCCAGCCGGCCCCGCCCTGCGCCGTCCTGCTGATCTTTGTCTGCCCGGCCGGCACAGCGCTGCTGGACCGCCGGCTGTATCTGCCCGAGGCCTGGTTTGCGGCCGAGCGCCCGGCCTCTGACGTGGCCGCGAGCGTGCCAGCCTGGGTCTCCTATCAAACCGGCCCGGCGTTGGGCGCCGAGATGGTGCGGGCCGCGGTGGCCGCCGGCCGCCTGCCCATTCGCTGGGTGCTCCTCGATCAAGCCTACAGCCGGGATTGGCGTTTGTTGGACGACCTGCATCTGGCCGGCCAGACCTTTTGGGTGGAGGCCGGCCGCGCGCAGGCGGTCTGGCACCGGGCCTCGCCCTCCGCCGGCGCCTGGGAAGCCGAGCGGGCCGACATCCTGGCGGCGCGCCTGCCCGGCCCGGACTGGCAGGCGCTCGGCTGCGACGAGGCCACGGCCCAGCGCCTGGTCCTGGATCGCCGGGGCCGGCCCGGCCCGGAGGGCTGGCTGATCGTCCAGCGGCCGGCTGGCCGGCTGGCCGTGGACCAATGGCAGTTTGCGATCAGCAACGCGGCCCGGAGCCTGTCGGCGGAGACGCTGGCGCAGATCGCCAGCTGGCGCGCGGCCGCGCTGGCGGCGGTGGGGGAATGCCGCCTGGAAGCGGCCGAGGCCGCGCCGGGCTGGGCCGGCTGGCATCACCAAATGACCCTGACCATGGTGGCCCATCACTTCCGGCTCCAGCTGCGGCGCCGCTTTGGCCCGGCCGCGCCGGCGCTGAACATGGCGCAAAGCCGGCGGCTCCTGGAAGCCGTCCTCCTGCGGCCGGATTTCGACGTGCAGCCGGCCGTGGCCGAGATCGAACAGATCCAGCGCCAGAATCTGGCCGATTATCGCCCGACAGGCTTTAGCATCCCTCACCCAGAACCGGTCACCCCGCTGGACGGGCTGTACGGGCCCTGCCCGGCCATTTGAGGCCGGCCGGGCCAGACCATTCCCCACGGCGCCCGCCTGGGCCGCCTGACCATCAACGTTGGCAGGGCGTTAGGGCCGGCCCAGCCCGGCCTGGGACCAATTTCCCATTCTCTAACTGAATCCTAGCGCTGGACGGCATTCGGACCCGCCGGCTCTTCAAACCGGTGCTAAACTATCCGTCGCTCAGACGGCGGGTCTGACCCTGGCTCACTTCGTTCAAACGCATACATGTCCCAAGTCCTGGACGTCCTCGTCAGCTATGTGCCGGCGCTGGTTTCGCGCCGGCTGGTCACGGACCCCGCGCCTATCACGGCTCCGCGCCTGGAACGGTACCCGTGTGTGGCCCTCTTCGCCGACGTCTCCGGCTTCACGCCGCTGGCCGAACGCCTCTCCAGCCGCGGGCCGCAAGGCGTGGAAGAGCTTTCGCGCCTGCTCAACACCTACTTCGGCCAACTGATCGACCTGATCGCCGACCACGGCGGCGACATCGTGAAGTTCGCGGGCGATGCGCTGCTGGCGCTCTGGCCGGTGGCCGACCTCGCGGCCGAGGGCTTCAGCCGGCCCACGGCCGCCGCCTATGCGGCCGTGCTCAGCGCCGTGCAGTGCGCGGCCACGGCCCAGCGCGCCCTGCAGGGCTTTGAGGCCACGGAGGCGCGCCTGGCCCTGCGCATGGGCGTGGGCGTGGGCGAGGCCCTGCTGGAGCACCTGGGCGGCGAATACGGGCGCTGGCACATCCTGGTCTCGGGCGATCTGATGAAACAGGTGACGACCATGGAGCGTCAGGCTGAGCCGGGCGAGGTGATCCTCGCGCCGGAGGCCTGGCGGGTGGTGCAGGAGGCCTGTGCCGGCGAGCCGCTGCCCAGCGGCGCCATGCGCTTGACGGCCGTGCGCGCGCCCATCCCGCCCTTCCCGCTGCCCCAGGCCGCCATCCCGGCCGAGGCCGTGCCGGCCCTGCAGGCCTATGTGCCCGGCGCCATCCGCACGCGGCTGGTGGCCGGCCAGACCGGCTGGCTGGCCGAGCTGCGCCGCGTCACCGTCATCTTCGCCCACCTGCCCACGCTGGATCACCACACGTCGCTCGACCATGCCCAGCACATCGTGCGCACGCTGCAAAGCGCCATCTACCGCTTCGAGGGCAGCGTGGACAAGCTCAGCGTGGAGGAGAAAGGCGTGTCGCTGCTGGCCGTGATGGGCTGGCCGCCGCTGGCGCACGAGGATGACCCGGCCCGCGGCGTGCAGGTGGCGCTGACCATGCAGGCCGAGCTGCGCAAGCTGGCCGTGCCCAGCGCTATCGGCGTGGCCACCGGGCGCGCTTTCTGCGGCAGCATCGGCAACGCCCAGCGCCGCGAATACACCATGATCGGCGACGTGGTCAACCTGGCCGCGCGGCTGATGCAGGCCGCGGCGGACACCGTGCTGTGCGACTCGGCCACGCACCAGGCCGCCGCGCGCGCGATTGAGTTCGAGACCCTGCCGGCCATCACGGTCAAGGGCCGCACCGAGGCGGTGCCGGTCTTCCGCCCCAGCGGCGAGGCGCACAAAGCCCGGCTGATCAGCCCGGCCGCCGAAGCCCCCATGGTCGGCCGCACGGCCGAGCGCATGGCGCTGGCCAACCGCCTGCAGGTGCTGCTGGGCGGCCAAGGCGGCCTGGTGGTGGTGGAAGGCGAGGCCGGCCTGGGCAAGAGCCGGCTGGTGGAGGACTTGCTGGAGCAGGCCCAGACGCTGGGCATCGAGAGCCTGGCCGGCGCCGGCGACTCCATCGAGCACCTCACGCCCTATCACGCCTGGCGGCCGGTCTTCAGCCGGCTGCTGGAGGTGGACCTCTTCCACGACTCGGGCGTGCGGCGCAACACCCTGCAGAAATTCGGCCTGGACGCCCAAGCCTTGCAGCTGCTGCCGCTGCTGGACGATATCCTGCCCATTCGCCTGGCCGACAACGAGGTCACGGCCCAGATGACGGGCCAGGTGCGCGCCGACAACACGCGCGATTTCCTGCTGCGCCTGCTGGGCGCGGCCGCGCGGCCGGCCCCCAAGCTGGTGGTGCTGGAAGACGCCCACTGGTTTGACACGGCCTCCTGGGCCCTGGCGCTGCTGGCCGCCCAGCGCGTCCCCTCCGTGCTGCTGGTCATCACCACCCGGCCGCTGGCCGACCCGGCGCCGGCTGAGTTCGGCCAGCTGCTCCGGCAGCCCGGCGCGCTGCGCCTGAAGCTGGAGGCCCTGGCCGCCGACGACACACTGGCCCTGGTCTGCCACGGCCTGGGCGTGGCCAGCGTGCCCCGCCCGGTGGCCGACCTGATCGGCCGCAAGGCCGAGGGCAACCCCTTCTACAGCCAGGAGCTGGCCTTCGCCCTGCGCGACACCGGCCTGATCCACATCGCGGATGGGGAGTGCCGGCTGGCCGAGGGCCGGCGCGACCTGAGCGCCGTGGACTTGCCCGACAACGTGCAGGGCCTGATCACCAGCCGCATCGACCGCCTGCCGCCGCCCCAGCAGCTGACGCTGAAGGTCGCCAGCGTCATCGGCCGCACCTTCCCCTATCCGGCCCTGCGCACCATTTATCCGGTGGACGACGACCGCGAGCAGCTCCCCGGCCACCTGGAGGCGCTGGACCGCCTGGACCTGACGGCGCTGGAGACGCCCGAGCCGCACCTGGCCTACACCTTCAAGCACATCATCACCCGCGACGTGGCCTACAACCTGATGCTGTACGCCCAGCGCGAGCGCCTGCACCAGCGCGCCGCCGAGTGGTACGAGGCCACCCACGCCGCTGAGCTGGCCCTGTTCTACGAGCTGCTGGCCTACCACTGGCGGGCCGCCACGGATTCCGCCAAGGCCCTGGATTACCTGGCCAAGGCCGGCGACCAGGCGCTGGAAAACTACGCCAACGAAGAGGCCCTCCGCTTCTACAGCCAGGCGCTGGAGCTGGCCGAGGCCGCCGGCCTCTCGGCGGCCCGCCGCGCCCAACTGGAGCTGCGCCTGGGCGAGGCCTATACCAACGCCACCCAGCCGGGCGAGGGCCGCGTGCACCTGGAGCGCGGCCTGGCCCTGCTCGGCCAGCCGGCCCCGGCCACGCCGCTGCAGGCCGGCCTGAGCCTGCTGAACCAGATCGTGCGCCAGACCGTCCACCGCCTCTTCCCGCGCCGCTTCATCGGCCGCGCGCCGGCCAGCCTGCGGCCCACCTTGCTGGACGCGGCCCGCACCTACGAGCGCCTGACCGAGGTCTACTTCTTCGCCAACGAGACCCTGCTGGCGCTGGACGCCGCCATCCGCTCGCTCAACCTGGCGGAGGCGGCCGGCCCCTCGCCGGAGCTGGCGCGCGCCTACGGGCCGGTGGGCACCATCCTGGGCTTCATCCCCGTGCACGGCCTGGCCCAGCGCTATTGCCGCAAAGCGCTGGAGATGGTCCGGCCCATGAACAACCTCTCGGCCCGCGCCTGGGTCTCGCTGGTGACGGGCGTGTACTACGCCGGCCTCGGCCAATGGCCCACCGCCCACGGCCTGTTCGACGACGTGATCGACATCTCGCGCCGGCTGGGCGACCGCCGCCGGCTGGATGACGGCCTGACCAACCTGGCCATGGTCAATTACTTCCAGGGCGAGTTCGCGCGCGCCGACGAGCTGGCCCAGGAACTGTACGCCTCCGCCGCCCAGCGCGGCGACGCCGACAACCGCGCCTGGGCCTTGATGGAGCGGATCTTCTGCGCTCAGGCCCTCGGCCAGCTGGAGACGGCCGCGGCCGGCGCCGACGAACTGCAGGCGCTGTTCGCGGGCGAGGCCAAAATCGTGGATGAGCCGCTGCGGATCAGCGTCTACGGCGCGCTGGCCAGCACGCATCTGCGGCTGGGCCGGCTGGAGCTGGCCCAGGCGGCCGCCGCCTCGGCCGCCGAGCTGATTGCCAAATCGTCGCCCACTTCCTATCCCGCCTTGCTCGGCTACGCGGCCGTGGCCGAGGTCTATCTGGCCTTGTGGGAGGCGGAGCCGGCCGCCCCGGCCGCCGCCCGGTCCGCCAACGCGGCCGCCGCGCGCAAGGCTGTGGAGGGGCTGCGCAAGTACGCGGGCGTCTTCCCCATCGGCTGGGCGCGCACCTGGCTGTGGCAGGGCCGGCTGGATTGGCTGGCCGGCCGGCGCGGGCCGGCGCGCCAGGCCTGGCAGAAGAGCCTGGCCGCCGCCGAGCAGAACCTGATGCCCTACGCCGCCGCCCTGGCGCACGCCGAGCTGGGCCGCTCCTATGAACCCGGCTCGTCCGAGCGCGGCCAGCACCTGGAGCACGCCCGCGCGCTGTTGGCCCAACTGGGGGCCGCCGCCGACCTGGCCCGCCTCGCGGCCGCGGAGCCGGCCGAGGCATGAGCCTGCCCTTCGCCGACCCCGCCCTCGACGACCTGCTGCGCGGCGCCCTGCGCCGGCTGGAGGCCGAGCTGGCGGCCCAGACGCCCTTCCTGGCCGGCCGCGTGGCGGCCTGGCTGCGGGCGCTGGCCGCCGGAGCCGCGCCGGAGGCCTATTTCCTCAACCCAATCGGCTTCCCGCTGCTGCGCTTGCCCTGGTGGCTGGCCGAGGCCCTGGCGGCCCGCGACCCCGAGTTCCAGGCCGATCTGGTGTTCTCCAGCGTCAACGGCTACTACTTCATCCGCCTGCTGGACAACGTGATGGACGGGCACGCCGCCGCGGGCGAGCGCGAGCTGCTGCCAGCCGCCGCGCTCTTCCACACCGGCTTCCAGGCCCCTTACCAGCGCTGGTTCCCGGCCGGCCATCCGTTCTGGACGGACTTCCAGCGCGAGTGGTTCGGCGCGGCCGAGGCCGCCGCCCGCGACGCCAGCCTGCCGGAAGTGGACGCGGCCGCCTTCCAGCAGTGGGCGGCCCGCAAGGTCAGCGCGGCCAAGATCCCGCTGGCGGCGGTGGCCCACCACGCCGGCCGGCCGGAGCAACTGGCGGCCTGGGCCGGTTTTGTGGACGCCTACGGCGCCTGGCATCAAATGTGGAACGATGTCTTTGACTGGAGCAAGGACTTGCGTTTGGGCACGCGCACTTATTTCCTGACCGAGGCCGGGCGCCGCCGCCAGCCGGACGAGACGCCGGCCGCCTGGGTGGCGCGCACAGGCTTTGCCTGGGGGGTC
Organism: Anaerolineales bacterium; assembly: GCA_016789165.1. Classification (GTDB taxonomy): domain Bacteria; phylum Chloroflexota; class Anaerolineae; order Anaerolineales; family UBA6663; genus SpSt-583. The sequence continues at coordinate 10,715 of JAEURL010000493.1, forward strand.
GCGGAGCTGGAGGCCGGCCTGGCGCGGGCCCGCGGCCTGGCCGAGGCGCTGGGCAGCCCGGCCCTGCTGGCCTACCTGGACGCGCGCGGGGCCATGCTGCGCCAGTCCCGCGCCGCTCTGGCCCCCGGCCTGGAGGCGCTGGCCAAGTTGGCCGTCGCGATGAAGTAATCTGGCCGCGGAGTATCCGGGAGCCCGGCTGGCGTTCCAGCTCATCCGTGTACTCCGCGGCCCACAGCCACCCCACCATGTCTGACACCCTGACCGACCCTGGCTTGTTCTCGTTCGCGCAGTTGTGCTTCCACAACTTCCTGGACGAGTTCGCCCACTACGGCATTGAGGCGGACCCGGAGCTGGAGCTGCGCCAGGGCGGCGGCATGCTGTGCTACTACGACATGAAGGATCGCCAGATCTACATGTCGCTGCCCAACCTGGGCGAGCCGGTGGGCAAGCTGCACATGCTCTTCCTGCGCTCGCTGCTCAAGTGCGAAAGCCAGGACGAACTCTGGCAGTTCTTCTACCTCTTCATCCCTTACGTCATCGCCCACGAGCTGGCCCACCACTTCCGCCACCGGGCCGGCCTGTTCACCGACAACCTGTGGAGCGAAGAGCAGATCGCCAATCAGCTGGCCGTGGCGGTCACCAAGCACCGCCTGACGCCGGAGGAGAAGGCCTTCGCCCGGCGCGCCCTGCCGCGCGCCATCGAGGGCCTGGCGGCCCAGATGGAGTCCAAGAACATCGCCACGGACTCCTATCACAACATCCTGTACGCGCTCAACGCCTCCGGCCAGATCGGCGACGCCGCCGTGGAGAGCATCGAGCTGGTGCAGAAGCTGTTCGCCGTGGCGCCGGAGGAGATCCTCAAGGGCACCGGCCAGCTCTCGCCCGAGCTGCTGCTGCGGCTGGAGCAGCGCGAGGACATCATCGAGGAGATCAACGAGGAGTACGCCAGCGACGCCATCCGCTACATGTTCTATCACATCAGCTGGCTGTACCTGGCGCTGACCGGGCGCGAGACCCAGTACGTGGACCAGTTCGCGCGCGTCCACCTGAAGCAGCGCGTGGAGCTGCTGACCCTGGCCGAGGCCGGCGACGTCGAACCCGACGAACGCGCCCTGCAGGCCTGCTTCAAGGCCTATCGGGAGACGCGTTCGGTCTCCGAGGTGGCCAGCCGCTATTTCTACAAGCGCTACCGCGCCCTGCTGCTGGCCAAGCTGCAGGCGGCCGCGCTGGTGGCGCCCTCCCAGCGTGACCAGCTCAAGAACGAGGCCGGCGCCCTGCTGGAGGTCTGGCACGGCCGCGAGAAGGAATCGGACGCGCTGGTCTACCTGGCCCAGCTCGCGCCGCCGGCCCTGCGCCGGCTCTTCCCGCACCTGATCGGCGAGCAGCTGGACCCGGACCTGCCGCTGCTGCGCTTCCTGCCCACCACCACCGACGTGCGGCTGTGGCGCGGCGCCCGGGTGCGCGGCGACGACGCCGGCGCCGCCAACACCCTCCAGCGCCTGGCCCTGCTGGACGAGGCCGATATCTTCCGCCCGCTGCCGGCCGAGGTGATGCTGGAGATCACGGCCACGCTGTGCCGCGTGCGCCTGGACACCGGCGAGGTCATCATCTGGGAAGGCGAGCTGAACGACGACGTCTTCATCCTGGTGGAGGGCGAGCTGGAGGTGGGCACCCTGCGCGCCGGCCAGCTCAAGCGCTTCGACATCATCCGCTCCGGCGAGGCCTTCGGCGAGATGGCCTTCTTCACCCGCGAGCCGCGCAACGCCACGGTGCGCGCCACCGGGCCGTCCGAGTGCCTGGTGCTCAAGGGCTCAGACCTGCGTGTGCTGGCCTTCCGCCATCCGTCCATCCTGATGCAGATGGCCGGCGTGCTGGCCCGCCGGCTGGCTAACTTCATTAAAACCTCGCCCGAGGCCGCCCGCCGATAGCCGGCCGGCCCCGTGTTATACTCGCCCGCAATCGCCGCCTCTCAGTACAAGGAGCAAGGACGCCATGGACTTTCAGACTCTGGTCGGCAAAGCGATGTCGGATGAGGAGTTCGCCCAGGCCCTCGCCGACAACCCGGAGCAGGCCCTGCTGGCCGCCGGCATCCAGCCCACGCCCGATATGCTCGACGCGCTCAAGGGTGTGGACGCCGCCGCCATCCGCAAGCTGGCCCAGGCCTTCGGCGATAAGAAGGCAGCCTCCCTGTAAGCGGCCCTCTCTCCCACGCCATGCCAACGCCATCTGAGGCCCTCGGATGGCGTTTCTTTTTGCCGTGAACACCACCGCCCTGGACCGCCTGTGGCCGGCCGTGGAGGCCTGGTACGGCCGGCTGCCGCCCGCCCTCTTCCGGCTGGGCGTGCTCCTGCGCCACGAGCTGGCCGCCGCCTGGTCGGATACCGGCCAATTCGCGGACAGCCTGCGCCGCCCGCCCACTTGTCCCCCCGAGCGAAGCGAGTGGGGGACGGAGCCGCCGGCGAAGGGGGGGCCGGCCGATCTGCCCTGGCTGAGCGTATCCGCCGAGCTGCTCCCGCCGGAGGCCCCGCCGGCGCTGGCCGACGCCCTCCTGCTGGCCATGGCCGCCGCCGGCGCGGCCGCCCATCTGCGGGCGCGCTGCGCCGCCCGCGACCCCGAGCTCGACCCCGACTTCGAGCAGCTGGAGGCGGCCCTGCTGGCCGAGGTGGAGGCCCAGCTGGCGCGCCTGCTCCCGCCGCAGGCTCCGGCCTGGGACGCGTACCAGCGCCGGCGCGCGCGGCACCACCAGGCCGGTGTGCCGGCGGAGGCCTGGGCGGCGGCCGCCGCGCCCTTCACGGCCGAACGCCGCCGCGCCGCCGATTGGGCCGCGCTGCTGGCCCTGCCCGCGCTGGCGGCCGGCCGGCCGGAGTTGGAATCCCTGCTGGACGACCTGGCCCTCCAGCATCACACCCTGCGCGAATGTCTGGCCGTGCGCGCCGACCTGCGGGCCGGCCGCCCCTCTTATCCGCTGGCCCGCCTGCGCCTGGCCGCCCGCCTGCCGGCCGACGCCGCGCCCGAGACCGTGCTCGGCGCGCTGGTGCTCAGCGGCGTCATGGGCCAGATCGCGGCCGAAAGCGGGGCCGAGCTGGCGGAGGCCCGGCGCGCGGCCCTGGCCCTGGGCCTGCCCGGCCTGGCCGGCCACTGCGCGGCATTGGCGGAACAGTTCGCGGCGCTGGCGGCGGCCTTCGCGCTGCGGCCCGGCCTGGCTGACCCCGGCCGGCCAACGCCGGCCTTCCAGCCGGCGCGCGACCCGCTGGCCGAGGCCGTGACGATGGCCGCCGGCTACCTGCTCGCCGACCGCGCTTTCCGCGAAAGCTGGGAGGTCCAGCGCCGCGGCCTCTTCGGCGAGGCCGAGGTGACCGGCCGGGTCTTTGGCCCCGGCCTGATCCTGGAACTGCTGGCCGAGCACCACGCGGACCTGGCCGCGGACGTGGACGCGCTGCTGGATCGCCTGGCCGTGGACGGTTACCGCTATTACCCGCACCGCGCCGTCCCGCCCGACTCTGACGACCTCGGCCTGGCGCTGCGCCTCTGCCGGCACGCCGCCGATCCGGCCCGCCAGCGCGCTCAATTGGCCCGGCCGCTGGGCTGGCTGCCCCTCAACCAGGGCGCGGACGGGCATCTCCCCTGCTGGCTCACGCGCGGCGTGGAGGACCTGGACACCACGGCCGGGGCCGTGCTGTGGGGTGGGCGCTGCCAGACGGTGGAGGCCAACCTGCTGCTCGGACTGCTGGCCTTTGACCCGGCCGGGCAGGCCGGCCTGATCACGCGGGCTGGCGCGGCCTGGCTGGAGCGCTGGCAGGCCGCCGGCCTGGGCGGCAACGCCCTGTACGAGCCCGGCTACGCGCTGTGGACGGCCCTGCGCCTGATCACGGCCCTGCGCGGCTGGGCGCCGCTGCACGCCCAGGCTGAACTGGCCCTGCCCTCGGCGCTGGAGCGCCTGGCGGCGCTGGCCCCAGCCGCCGGGTCCGCACAATTGGCCGCCTGCTTGACCCTGGCCTGCCGGGGCCTGGGCGCCCCGCCGGAGGCGCGCCGGCTGTTCCGGCCGGAATGGCTCACCCTGCTCTTGGCGCGCCAGCGCTACGACGGCGGCTGGCCGGCCGAGCCGCTCTTCGTCACCCCCACGCGCGGCGAGGCCGCCGCCTGGTATGCCAGCGCAGCCGTTACCTCGGCGCTGGGCTGGGCCGCGCTGCGGGCCGCCAGCCGCGCCTGACCGCCGGCCGCTATCGTTTCCGCCTCCTGGCGGAGTGCGACTCCGCCTTTTGAGCCTGTCTCCAAGCTCCTGGCTCGGGCACAATGCCCGGCGTGCGCTGGACCGTCCTGTGTGCGGGCGGCCGGCCCAACCACACCAGAATTGGAGACGCCTATGTTCCGCTTCCCCCGCCTGTCCGCCGCCGTGGTGCTGCTGAGCCTGCTGGCCGCCGCCTGTGCGCCCGCCGCCGGGCCGGAGGCGCCCACCGCCACCGCCGTGCCCCCGACCCCGGTTCCGGCGACCCCGCTCCCGCCCACCGCCACCCCTCTGCCCGTGATCGGCACGGCCCCGGTCAGCCGGGTGACCGTCAACGTGACAGACGATTTAGCCGTGGAGGTGCTGGCCGCCGGCGACCTGCCGGACGCCTGCACCCAAATCAGCACCGCCACCCAGCAGCGCCAGGGCGCGGTCTTCCAAGTCAGCCTGGCCACGGTGCGCGCCGCGGACGTGGTCTGCGCGCAGATGCTGCAGCCCTTTGAGTACGGCCTGTCCTTGAACGCGCCGGACCTGGAGCCCGGCACCTATACCGTGGTGGTCAACGGCGTCAGCGCCGAGTTCGTCATCCCGGCGCCGGCGCCGGAAGCGCTCCCTTCGACGGCCATCATCCAGGCGTACGAGACCGACCCCGTCGCCGCGGACGCCCAGTACAAGGACCAGGTCCTGGTCATCCAGGGTTTGATTACCAACATCAACGACGTCTTCGGCACCCAGGCCTTGCTGCTGCGCGAGTCCGCGGCCGAGACCGGCCTGCAGTGCTATCTGACGGACAACGCCGACGCGCTCAAGGTCAAGGTAGGCGACCGGGTGGTGATTGAGGGCCGCGTGCGCGGCGGCGAGCTCGGCTTCTTCATGGTGGTGGACGATTGCCGCGTGCTGGCTCCCTGAGCGCCGGCCGCCCAAGCCCGACCTGACCGAAACGCCGCGTGGAGTGTGCTGGCTCAGCGGCCCACCCGGGAGGCCTTGCCCATGTCCAATCCCTGCTTCGCCCTGATCGCCCGCCCGGACGCCGCCGGGGTCGCCGTGATCGCCGTGCGCGGCACGGTCACGGCCGCCGCCGAGGCAGCCGCCCTGCAGGCCTGGCAGGCCGCCGAGGCGGCCGGGGCGCGGGCCGTCATCCTGGATTTCAGCGCATTGGAATACATGAACAGCGGGGGGATCGGGGTGCTGGTGCTGCTGCTGGCGCGGGCGCGCCAGCCAGGCCGGCGCCTGTGGACGGCCGGCCTGAGCGCCCATTACCGGGAGATCTTGGCGCTCACGCGCCTGGACGAAGTCCTGCCGGCCTGGGAGCCGGCGGCCGCCCCGGCCTGAAACCGGGCGGGCGGGGACGAGGCCCGCGGCTCAGACGGCCCGGCCGGCCCCATTCTGGAGCCGCGCGGCCACCGTCTGCGCCAGCAGATCCAGGCGCACCGGCTTGGTGAGGTAACTGTCCGCGCCGGCCGCCAGGCAGCGCTCCTGATCCCCGGGCATCGCCAGCGCCGTCAGCGCCACGATCGGGAGCGTGCGGAAGGCCGGGTCGGCCCGCAGCCGCCGGATGGCCTCCAGGCCGTCCAGCTCCGGCATCTGCACGTCCATCAAGATCAGGTCCGGCCGTGCGGCGTAGACGCGCCGCAGCGCCTCCGCGCCGGTGCCGGCCAGCTGCACGTCATACCCCTTAGCGGTCAGATAATCAAAGAAAGCGGATTGGACGGCCAGGTTGTCCTCGGCCAGCAGGAGCACGGGCCGGGGGGTGCGGGCGTCCGGGGCCGGCCCCAGCGCCTTGCCCAGCGCTTCGCGCAGGCGCGCGCGGGTCACCGGCTTGACGATGTAATCGGCCGCGCCCAGCGCCCGCGCGCGCTCCTGCTCGTCGGATACGGCCACCACCACCACCGGGAGGGCGCGTGTCTGCGGATCGGCCCGCAGCTGCTCCAGCACCTCCCAGCCGGAGCGGGCCGGGAGCTGCAGATCGAGCAGGACGACGTCCGGCGGCGCGGCCCGCGCCTGGTCCACGGCCGTCGCGCCGGTCAGGTCCACGGCGGCCTGGGCCCCCCACTCCGTCAGGTAGCGCGTGAGCTGTTCGGAGACCGCGGACGAGTCCTCGACGACCAGCACGCGCCGGCCGGCCAGCGCCGGGAAGGCGCGCGGCACTTCGGGGGGCGGCGGCGGATTAGCCTCATCCCAGGGCAGCGAGATCGTAAAACGGCTGCCCTGGCCCAGGGTGCTGGTCAGCGCCACGCTGCCGCCCTGCAGTTCGGCCATGCGGTACACCAGCGACAGGCCCAGCCCGCTGCCACCGTACTGCCGATCCAGCCCGCTGTCCACTTGCACAAACGGCTGGAACAGGCGCCCGGCCTCCTCCGGCGCAATGCCGATACCGGTGTCCCAGACCGTGAAGTGCACGGCGCCGGCGGCCGCATCGGCGCGCACGTCCAGGCCAATCTGGCCGTTCTCGGGCGTGAATTTGACGGCGTTGCTCAACAGGTTGACGAGCATCTGTTTGAGCCGGCGCCCGTCGGCGTACAGGAAGCGCACCCCGGGATCCAGGTTCAGCTCGACGGCCAGGTGCTTCTTGTGGGCCTGCTGCCGGACCAGGCGCAGGCTGGCCTGGCACAGCGCCTCGGCCTCCACCGGCGCGATCTGTATCTCAAGCTTGCCGGCCTCGATCTTGGCCAGGTCGAGGATGTCATTGATCAGGCTGAGCAGATGCTGGCCGCTTTCGGCGACCAGGCGCAGCGGCTTGTTTTGGCGCTCGCCCAACGGGCCGTACACGCCCTCCTCCAGGGCCTCGGTCAGAGTCAGGATGGCATTGAGCGGCGTGCGCAGTTCGTGGCTCATGCTGGCCAGGAATTCATCCTTGGCCCGCGCCGCGCGCTGCAATTCGGCGTTGGCGCGGCTCAGGTCGCGGGTGCGCTGGGCCACGCGCTGTTCCAGTTCGGCGTTGAGCTGGTGGATCGCTTGCTCGGCCTGTTTGCGCTCGGTGATGTCCCGCACCAGCATCGAGACGGCCTGGGTCGGGCCGGCGGCGGCCGGGATCGGGCTGACCCGCGCCAGGAACCAGCGCGGGCCGGCGCCCACCTCCAGCTCATATTCCAGGCTATCCGGCTGGCCGGTGGCCAGGACGCGCTGGATCAGATCGTGATACTGGCGGCCCGGCCCTTCGCCCAGGACGTCGACGATGCGCCGGCCCAGGAGGTCCGCCTTCGGCTGGGCCAGCAGGCTGTCGTTGCCGGACCAGACGTTGAGATACGTGCCCTGCGCGTCGAATTCAAAGACCAGGTCGTCGAGCGAGGTGACCAGGGCCTGCATCTGCTCCGTGCTGGCGCGCAGGGCGGCCTCCGCGCGCTGGCGCTCGGTGATGTCGATGAAGGACACCAGGACCTGATCCAGGTCGGCCTCGGCGCCCGGCATCACGCGCAGGCTGATCTCGAGCAGGCGCGGCTCGCCGGCCAGATTCAGCACCGGGATATCGGCCCGGAAACTGGTGCCGCCGTGGGCCAGCGTCGCCAGCTCCCGGCGGAAGACCTCGCTCGACTCCGCGGTGAAATATAACGACAGATTGTGCAGGATGTCGGCCTTGTCCCGGCCGCCGAGGAGGGGGACGCTGGCCTGGTTGATCGCCGTCACCCGCACCGCGGCGGCCAGCTCCGCCACCACTTCCGGGTGCGCGGCGAAATAGGCGTCGAAATCGGTGACGCCGGCCTGGCGCAGCTCGGCGAAGCGCGCCTGGACGGCGGAAAAATCTTCCTCCCACACCGCGGCCGGCGAATCATCGAACAAGGCCCGATAGCGGTCCTGGCTCGCGCGCAAGGCGGCCTCGGCCCGCTTGCGCTCCGTGATGTCCTGGTTGGCGCCGCGGGCATGGGCGGTGCGCCCCTGGGCGTCTTTCTCAATCCAGAGATGAACGCCGAAATAGCCGACCTCGCCGTCGGCATACAGGATGCGGTGGTCGAGCTGGGCCTGGTACTGCGGGTCGGTGGCCTCGATCGCCTTGGCGATCTCGAGGCTGACCACATCCAGGTCCCCCGGATGGACGAAGCGCTCCGCGTAATACCGGGACGACATGCGGTAGCCGCCTTCCCGTTCAGCCGTCGTCCGCAGCAGCGCGTAGAACTGGTCGTTGAATGTGAAAAGGTCGGCGGCGACGTCGTATTCCCAGTAGGCCAGCCGGGCGATGCGCAGGGCCTCGGCCAGCCGGGCCTGGCTGGTCTGCAGCGCCGCGGCGGCCTGCCGGCGCTCGTCGACAGCGCGGTAATTGACGACGATGGCGCCGACGCTGGGATCATCCAGCAGGTTGGTGCCGGTGGCTTCCACCCAGCGCCAGCCGCCGTCTTTATGGCGGTATTGGATCTCGCCGATGATCGGCGTGCGCGGCTGCTCCAGGAGCTGGCCGAAGAGCGCCATGCCGGCCGGCTGACCCTCCGGGTGGATGAATTCGAAGGCGTTGCGGCCGAGCATCTCCTCCGGCAGCCAGCCCAGCACGCGCGTGGCCGCCGGGCTTTCATACAGGATGGTGCCGTCGGAAGCCAGCAGCGCCACGGCGTCGCCGCTCTGTTCGATGAGTGCCCGGAAGCGCCGTTCGCTGGCCTGCAAGGCCAGCCGCGTCTGCTGGCGCTCGATGGCATAGCGGAGGGCGCGCGGGATGCTGTCCCAGCCGGCCTGGCCCTTCACCAGGTAATCCTGCGCGCCGGCCTGGACGGCGCTGACCGCCAGGTGCTCGTCCAGCAGGCCGGAGAGCACCACCACCGGCGCGCCCGGCGCCCCGCGCTGAAAGGCCTCAAACGTGGCCAGGCCCTGGCTGTCCGGCAGCCCCAGGTCCAGCAGCACCCCCACGAAGGGCTGGGCGTGCCAGAAGGCCAGGCCCTGGCTCAGCCGGTCGGCCGCCGTCACCTCGAACCAGGCCCAGGCGTCGCGGGCCAGCGCCTGGCGCAGGAGCAAGACGTCGGTGGGGTTGTCTTCAACCAGCAGCAGTCGGATCGGGGGCTTGGCCATGCGGCGCCTCCGGCGGCAACGTTACCACGCTGAACCAGAAATGGCGGATCGAGCGCACCACCTCGACAAACGCCGGGAAGTCCAGCGGCTTCACCACGTAACAATTGGCGTGCAGGTCATAGGCCCGGAGCACGTCGGCCTCGGCCCGCGAGGTGGTCAGCACGACCACCGGGATGGTTTTCAGGTCGGGGTCGGCCTTGATCACCGCCAGCACCTCCTGCCCGCTCATGCGCGGCAGGTTGAGGTCCAGCATGATCACGTCCGGGCGCGGCGCGTCCGCGTAGCGGCCCTGGCGGCGCAGACAGGCCAGGGCTTCCACGCCGTCCTCCACCACCTGCAGGCGGTTGACTAGCTTGGCCTGGCTGAGCGCCTCGCGCGCAATCAAGATATCGGTTGGGCTGTCCTCGACAATCAGGATATTGATGGAACGGGGGCTCTCAGCGGTCATCACTTGGCTCTCGATCGGGAAGGGTGAAATAGAAGGTGGAACCTTGTCCGGGCTGTGATTCAACCCACAGGCGCCCGCCGTGCCGCTCAATAATGCGCTGGCAGAGCGCCAGGCC
>JAEURL010000529.1 GCA_016789165.1 Anaerolineales bacterium
CTGCTTCTCCAACGCCGGCGGCCTGGGGACCGGCGACGGCGGCGCCGGCCTGTGCCCCGGCGGTGACCCGAACCAGAACTTGAACGCGGGCGCGGCCGCGCCCTGCGGCCTGGATGGCTGCGACCACGGCACGCACGTGGCCGGCATCGCGGCCGGCAAGGCCTACTCCGGCATGGATGGCGGCAGCCCGCAGTTCTCGGGCGTGGCCCCGGATGCCCAGATCATCGCCATCCAGGTGTTCACCCAATTCGGGACCGATGTCGGCACGTACAGCACGGACCAGGCCTCGGCGCTGGATTACATCAACACCGTCCTGCGCACGCAGTTCAACGTGGCCGCGGTCAACATGAGCCTGGGCGGCACCCTCCCATTCAGCACGCCCTGTGACGCCAGCCAGACCCTGCGCAAGACTTCGATCGATAATCTGCGCAGCCACGGCATCGCCACCGTCATCGCCTCCGGCAACAGCGGCTTCACCAACGGCCTGTCCACGCCGGCCTGCATCTCCACGGCTGTCAGCGTCGGCTCCACCCGGGACGGCGGCTTTGGCGCCACACCCGTGGACACGGTCTCCAGTTTCTCCAACAGCGCCTCGTACCTCAGCCTGCTGGCGCCCGGCCAGTTGATCAGATCGTCCGTGCCGGGCGGCCTTTTCTCGGATTTCCAGGGCACGTCCATGGCCGCCCCGCACGTGGCCGGCGCCTGGGCCGTGCTCAAGGAGGCCCGGCCTACGGCCTCCGTGTCCGAGATTCTGGCGCTGCTGCAGAGCACGGGCCTGGCCGTCACCGATGCGCGCAACGGCTTTACCCAATCCCGCATCCAGCTGGACGCCGCCCTGAGCGACCAGCTGCCGTACTTCACGTCCACGGCCTACGCCTTTGGCCGGGTCACGGTGGATTTGAGCAGCCAGGCCAGCGTGACCCTGCAGAACCCGCTGAGCGTGCCCATCACCGTGACCACGCCCAGCTTGAGCGGCACCGGCCTCTCGCTCAGCGCGAGCACGTGCCCGGCCGGCGGGCGGTTGGCGGCCGGCGGCACCTGCGCCCTGACCGTTAAGTACGCGCCCAGCGCGCCGGCCACGCTGAGCGGCACGCTCAATCTGGTCTACACGCCGACGGCCACCTTTTCCGCCGGCGCCTTGCAGGCCACGTTCAGCGGCCAGGCCGTGGAGCTGTGCGCGGACAACCTCCTGAACAACGCCGTCTTCGAGCGCGTGGACGCCAGCTGGGTGCAGACCGACACCGTGGCCGGTGCGGCTCTGCCGCTCTGCCCGCCGAGCGGCTGCCCGCTGGGCGGCTTTGGGCCGGCCGGCCCGTACAGCGGCGGCGGCTGGGCGCTCTTCGGCGCGTACACGGACACGATCACGGCCACCACCACCGTCACGCAGCGCCTGCTGCAGTCCGTGGTCGTGCCGGCCAACAGCCTCTCGCTGCAATTCGTGTTTGCCATCAGCCGTGCCGATCCCGGCAGCGGGCCGGCGGACCGGTTCGAGGCCTGGCTGGACAACACGCGCGTCTTCACGGCCACGGCCGCCGACCGCCCGCAGTACGCGCAGTACAGCACGGTGCGGATCAGCCTGCCGCCCGTGGCCCTGCCGGTGACGCGCACCCTGACCTTCTCGGCCACCACCCAGCTCACTGGGCCGGTGGTGGACTTCAACCTGGACGACGTGGCCCTGTGCAGCCCCGCCTTCTTTCCCATTTACCTGCCCAACGTCAGTCGCGGACAATGAGCCTGAGCGCAGGGGGCAACTTGGGCACACGCGACGAGGACAAGACGGGCGATGATCAATCCGATCCGGGCCGGCCGCCTGCTGCTGGCGGCGGCGCTGGCAATCGGGGGGGTGGCGGCATTGACGCTGGGCGCGGCCAGCGCCGGGGCGGCGGCGTCCCCGGCCGGCGCCTGCCAGAACGTGCTGGCGGACGGCGACTTTGAGGCCGCCCTCAGCCCCTGGTTTCAGGCCGGCCAGCCGCCAACCGTCACGTTGTGGACGGATATTGATCCGTTCTGGGGCACCCCCTATCCGTTCCCGGGGTCAACCTTCCCCATCCGGGAGTGCCTGGCCGGCGGCGCCTGTGAGGTGACGGCCGGCTACAACGATCCGGCCGGCCCGCAGGCCGGTCAGGACTGGGCCTGGTTTGGCGGCGGCTTCACCAGCACCGCGGCCATCACCCAGGTCACCCAGATCATCACCCAGACCTTTGCGGCGCCGGCCGCCCACACCGCCCGGCTGGAATTCAATCTTTGGATCAGCCGCGCGGACCTGGGCAGCTCGGCCGCGGACCGGCTGGAGGCGCGGGTAGGGGGGCAGACCGTGTTCTCGGCCACGGCCGCCTACACCACGCCGTACGCCGCCGGCTATGTCCCGGTCTCAGTGGAGTTGGGCCAGGTGCTCACGACCACACTGCTGCTCTCGGCCACCACGCGCGCCGCGCAGGTGCCCGTCGGCGCCGCCCAAGGCCCGCCCATCGTCAACTTCAACGTGGATAATCTGCAGATCTGCGTGACGCTGGCGCCGGCCACCCCCACGCCCACCGCTTCACCGACCGCCTCCCCCACGGCGCCGCCGCCCACGCAGCGGGTCTTTCTGCCCGCGCTGGGCAAGGGCTAGAGCCGGCGCTCCACCTCGGCCAGCAGACGCGCGAAATCCGGGTCCTCTGGTGCGCGCTGCCGGCCGGCCAGCAGGGTCTGGCGGGCTTTGCGCCAGCGGCCCAGGCGGGCCTGAACCGCCGCCAGGTCTTTGTAATAGCCGATCGCTTTAGGCTCCAGGACCACGGCCTTCTGGAGGTGGGCGGCCGCCAGCGCCACGCGCCCCACGCGCAGGTGCTCCTGGCCGCGCTGGTAAAAGGACAGGCCGCCGGCCAGGTCGCGGTCCAGGGTCATGAACAGCCGCCGGCGCGCCAGGCCCTGGCTGACGAAGGCGGCCAGGATGAGCAGCAGCGCCGCCGCCGACAGGACCAGGTTGACCACCAGCACGCGGGCCGGCAGCCACCCGAACCAGGCCGCGGCCAGGTGGGCGGCCACGTCCAGGGTCAGCACCGCCGCGCCGAAGAGGTAGGCCGGCTGGGCGTCGGTGAGGAAGAGCGCCAGCGCGCCGCCCAGCAGCACGAAGCGCAAGAACAGGACCGCGAACGGCACACTCACCAGGCCGTCGCCCAGGCCGGCCAGGTCCAGCAGGCGCTGCAGGTTGGCCCCCGGCAGGGCCACCAGCACCAGCGGCAGGACGCCCTCCAGCAGGGCCGCCTGCACCCCCAGGCCGAGCAGGATCAGGAGCAGGTAAAGATAGATGCCGCTCTGCCAGGCGCCGGGCGCCAGCAGGCTGCGCCGGCAGTGCGGGCAGCGGTCGTCGACCTCGGCCGTCAGCTCGCCACAGAACGGGCATTGCAGCGGGTCGTCGTCCGGGTCCACGCCCGTGGTCAGCACCAGGCCGGGCTCCGGTTCGGCCTCCGGCGCCAGCGGCGGGAGCTCCGGCGGAAAGGGCGTTGGGCTGGCGGGCGGCGGGGCGGCGGGGGGCGGCGGGGTCTGCCCCACTTCGGCCTCAAGCGCTATCAGCCGCTGGCGGGCCGCCGCATTGGCGGGGTTGAGGGCCAGGGCGTTTTCCAGGGCCATGATCCGGTCGGCCGGGTCGTCCAGCAAGTCGCTCAGCCACAGCCAGGCCGGCTCGTTGCGCGCGTCGGCGCGCACCACGTCCAGCAGCCGGCGCCGGGCGCGCGAGCGGTCGCCGGCGCGGGCGGCCTGCAAGCCTTCGCGGAGCCAGGACTGGATGTCGGCCGGCGTGGGTTCGGGCATGGCGCTGTGCTCCGTGGTGGGGAGGTGGCTGCCCGGATTATACGGCAGGCCCCGCAGGGCGGATGGTATAATCGTCCCGCTCAAAAATCACGCGGTAAGCGAACCCAGCAGGAGGAGTGCGCCATGTCTGGACACTCAAAATGGAAGACGATTAAGCGCCAGAAGGGCGCGGCCGACGCCAAGCGCGGCGCCATGTTCACGCGCCTGACGCGCGAGATCATGCTCGCGGCGCGCGAGGGCGGCGGCAGCATCGACACGAACTTCAAGCTGCGCCTGGCCGTGGACAAGGCCAAGGCCAGCTCTATGCCCAAGGAAAACATCGAGCGCGCCATCAGCCGGGCCACCGGCGCCGACAAGGACGCCGCCGCCTTCGAGTCCCTGATGTACGAGGCCTACGGCCCGCACGGCTCCGGCATTCTGATCCAGGTGGTCACCGACAACAAGAACCGCACCGTCTCCGAGGTGCGCCGGCTGGTGACGCGCGGCAACGGCAACATGGCCGAGGCCGGCGCGGTCTCCTGGCAGTTCACGCGCAAGGCCTATATCACGGTGCCGCGCGAAGGCAATGACCCGGACAAGCTCTTCGAGATCGGGGTGGACGCCGGCGCCGACGACGTGATCACCAGCGACGACGTGATCGAGCTTTACGCCGCGCCCGAGCAGTTCGGGGCCATCGTCCACGCGCTCGAGAAGGCCGGCATCCGGCCGAGCGAATCCGAGCTGCGCATGGAGCCCAACACCAAGCTCGAGCTCGACCCCGAGTCGACCGTCAGCGTGATGAAGATCGTCGAGGGCCTGGAAGAGCTGGACGACGTGCAGAACGTCTACACCAACGTCGAGTTCAGCGACGCGGCGCTGGCCCTGCTGGCGGCCTGAGATCACCTATGGCTGCCGGCGCCGGGCGACCGCCCGGACCAGCCCGGCCGCTTTGATCTATGGTCGTCCTCGGCATCGACCCCGGCACCGCCACCACCGGGTACGGCCTGGTGCGCGATACGCCGAGCGGGCCGACCCTGGTGACCTACGGCGTGGTGCTGACGCCGGCCGGCGCGCCCATGCCGGAGCGCCTGCGCACCATTTTCCACGAGTTGAGCCAGTTGATCCTTCTCCATCGCCCGGACGCGGCGGCGGTGGAGAAGTTGTTTTTTCAGCGCAACGTCAGCACGGCCATGACGGTCGGGCAGGCGCGCGGGGTGGCCCTGCTGGCGCTGGCCGAGGCCGGCGTGGCGGTGGGCGAATACACGCCCAAGGACGTCAAGCTGGCCGTGGCCGGCTACGGCGGCGCGGACAAGCCCCAGGTCCAGCAGATGGTGCGCGCCATCCTGAACCTGCAGGAGACGCCCCGCCCGGACGACGCCGCCGACGCCCTGGCCGTGGCCATCTGCCACCTGCATTCGATGAAGCTGAAGGCGCTCACAGAAGGATGACGGGCCGCCGGGCGCCGGCGGGCCGGGGAGCCATCCACTCCCGGCGCCTCGGCCCCGCGCTCACCAGCCATGATCTCCACCCTGCGCGGCACGCTGCTCTCCCTCCATCCCCCGGACGCCTGCGTGGTCGAGGTGGCCGGCGTCGGCTTTAAGGTCTGGGTGCCCAGCGCGGTGCTGGACGGCGCCCAGGCCGGCCACGCCGTTTTCCTGCACACCCACCTGATCGTGCGCGAAGACGCCCTGACGCTGTTCGGCTTCGGCAGCGAGGAGCAGCGCGCCCTGTTTGAGCTGCTGCTGACCGTGCAGGGCGTGGGCCCGCGCCTGGCCCTGGCCGTGCTCTCGGCGCTCTCGCCCGACGTGCTGCGCCGGGCGGTGGCCAACGAGCAGCCAGATGTGTTCACGCGCGTGCGCGGCGTGGGCAAGAAGACGGCCGAGAAGATCGTCTTCACGCTCAAGGATAAGCTGGGCGCGGCCCTCAGCCTGGCCGGCGTGGCCGCCGCCAGCGACGTGGACACCGAGGTCATCGCCGCCCTGACCACGCTGGGCTACAGCGTGGTGGAGGCCCAGGCCGCCGTGCAGGCCATCCCCAAGGACGCCTCCGCCCAGACCGTGGAGGACCGCATCCGCCTGGCGCTGGCCTACTTCGCCTGAGCCCCATGCCGGCCCTGGTCGTCGCCTCCGCCAACCCTGTCAAGATCCAGGCCGTGCTGGCCGGCTTCCAGCGCATGTTCCCGGCCCAGGCCTTCACGGCGCGCGGCCTGCCGGCCGAATCCGGCGTCTCCCACCAGCCCATGACCGACGCCGAGACCCGCCAGGGCGCGCGCAACCGCGCCGCCGCCGCGCGCCGCGCCGCGCCCGAGGCCGATTTTTGGGCCGGCGTCGAAGGCGGCTGCGAGGCTCTGGACGGCCAGCTGGCCTGCTTCGCCTGGGTGGTCATCCTCGGCCGCGCGCAGAGCGGTGAGAGCCGCACCGGGCTGTTCTTCCTGCCGGAGGCCGTGGCCGGCCTGGTGCGCCAGGGCGTGGAGCTGGGCGCCGCCGACGACCAGGTCTTCGGCCGCGTCAATTCCAAGCAAGGCAACGGGGCGGTTGGCCTGCTCACCGGCGACGTCATCGACCGGCTGGCCTACTATGAGCACGCCGTGGCGCTGGCCCTGGTGCCGTTCAAGAACCCGGCCCTGTATCCCGTCATTTCCATCGAGTGAGGTCTGGTATGCTGCACGCCTCCCGCATCGCCTTCATCGGCTCCGGCGCCATGGCCGAGGCCATCATCTCCGGCCTGCTCCAGCAGCAGATTGCGCGGGCCGCGAACCTGACCGCCGCCGGCCCGCGCGAGGAGCGCGGCCAGGCCCTGCGCGAGCGCTTCGGCGTGGAGGCCACCAGCGACAACTCCCAGGCCGTCCAGGGCGCCGACGTGGTGGTGCTCTCGGTCAAGCCGCAGGTGTTGCCCAAGGTCATGCCGGCCCTGCGCGGGCGCATCCCGCCCGGCGCGCTGGTGCTCTCGGTGGTGGCCGGCGCCCAAATCGAGACCATCACCAGCGGCCTGGCGCACGTCAACGTGGTGCGCTCCATGCCCAACACGCCGGCCCAGATCGGCCAAGGCATCACGGTCTGGATCGCGGCGCCTGGCGTCACCGAGGCCCACAAGGCCCAGGCGCGGGCGCTGCTGGGCGCGCTCGGCCAGGAGGTGGAGGCCGACAACGAGGACCAGCTGGATATGGCCACGGCCCTCT
Source organism: Anaerolineales bacterium (assembly GCA_016789165.1). Classification (GTDB taxonomy): domain Bacteria; phylum Chloroflexota; class Anaerolineae; order Anaerolineales; family UBA6663; genus SpSt-583. The sequence goes on from JAEURL010000529.1 coordinate 6,947, forward strand.
CCGGCACCGGGCCGGCCTACGTCTTCCTGTTCATGGAGGCGCTGGTGGACGCCGGCGTGCACCTGGGCTTCTCGCGCCGCGTGGCCGAGCAGCTGGTGGTGCAGACCGTCAAAGGCTCGGTGGAGTTCTACGAGCACCAGCAGAACCACGTCGCCCGCCTGCGCAACCAGGTCACCTCGCCGGGCGGCACCACGGCCGAGGCCATGTACTTCCTGGAGAAGGCCGGCTTCCGCACCGCCATCTCGCGCGCCGTCTGGGCCGCCTACCAGCGCAGCGTGGAGCTGGGGCAGGGCCGCAAGCGTTTCCAGAAACTGGATATGGACCGCTGAGCGCCCATCCCTGATTCCCAACCTCCGTTCCCTCACCCCTCCGGCGCTCCTCTTCTATAATCTAGGCCGTATCCTCTGCGCACCAGGCGGGGCCTATGGCGCTGGAAATCGGCACGCTCCTCAACGACCGCTATCGCATTGAACGCGTCCTCGGCCAGGGCGGCTTCGGGGCCGTCTACCAGGCGCTGGACCGCGACCTGGGCATCCCGTGCGCGGTCAAGGAAAACCTGAACGCCTCGCCTCAGGCCGAGCGCCAGTTCCGGCGCGAGGCCACCCTGCTGGCCGGCCTGCGCCACCCCAACCTGCCGCGCGTCACCAATCACTTCATCCTGGCCGGCCACCAGTACCTGGTGATGGACTTCGTCGAGGGCGACGACCTGCGCCAGCGGCTGGAGGCCGCCGGCGCGCTGCCGCCCTCCGACGCGCTGCGCTGGGTGCTGCAGCTGTGCGAGGCGCTCACCTACCTGCACACCCAGAAGCCGGCCGTCATCCACCGCGACATCAAGCCGGCCAACATCAAGATCACGCCCGAGGGCGAGGCCGTGCTGGTGGACTTCGGCATCGCCAAACTGGTGGAGGCCGGCCAGAAGACCACCACCGGCGCCGCCGCGCTGACCTCCGGCTACGCGCCGCCCGAGCAGTATCAGATGGGCAGCACCGACGGGCGCACGGACGAGTACGCCCTGGCGGCCACGCTCTATCACCTGCTCACTGGCCGCATCCCGCCGGACAGCGTCGAGCGCCTGATCGGCCAGGCCGCGCTCACGCCGGTGGAAGAGCTGCGCCCCGATGTGCCCGCCAACGTGGCCGCCGCCCTGCACCAGGCGCTGGAGATCCGGCCGGACGCGCGTTTCCCGGACGTGGCCGGCTTCGCGGCCGCCCTGCGCGACGCGGATTTCCGCTACGCGCCCGCGCCCGCGGCCGGCGCGCCGCTGACGGGGTCCGCCCTGGCGGCCGAGACCGCTCCGGCCGCCACGCAGGCGGCCGAGGCCCCGCCTACCCAGGCCCGCCCGCGCACCTGGCGCGCTGCGCTGGCCGCCGCCGCCCTGGCCGTCTGGGTGTTGTTCGCGGCCCTGCTGCTGACGGCCGGCCTGGTCTGGCTCTTCGTCGGGCCGGGGCGATTGAATGATCAGATCCTGACCTGGCTGGGCCGGCCCACCAACCCGCCGCCGCGGCTGGTCGCGGCCGTGCCGCCCGCCACGCTCTTCGCGCCGCTCGGCAGCCCGTATCCCACCTCCAGCCCGTACCGCTCGCCCACGCTCAGCCCCACCCCCACCTTTACGCCGCCGCCGAGCCACACGCCCACGCCCACGCTCAGCCCGACCCCGACCTTCACGCCCGCGCCGCGGCCGGCCTCGGCCGAAAATGCCGGCGCCTGGCGGCCCTTCGGCGGCTGGGCGGTAGGCGATCCGGCCGTGCTGGCCGCGCTCAGCCCGGATGGCCGCTTGGCGGCCGTCTTTCAGCCGGAGGGCGTGCAGGGTGTGGAGATCGTGGACGCCGTGACCGGCGCCAGCCAGGCCCAGTTGAGCGGCTTCATCATCCGCGACGCGCCGCTGGGC